>NZ_JBHJQP010000028.1:26595-52971 GCF_042262625.1 Streptomyces sp. NPDC056347
CGGGGGGGGCCGCCCCGGGGGGGGGGCCCGCCCCCCCGCCCCCCGCGCCCGCCCCCCGGGGGCCCGCCCCGGGGCGGGGGGGGGGGGGGCCCTCCGGCCGGTGTTGTTTGTCCAGGATGTCAGTGGGGCCCCGTACGCTCGGTGACATGGCGAACCTTCCCAACCCGCTCGCGTCCTTGGCCACTTCGGGGCTCCGGCTGCCGCCCGGCTCGCTGGTCGACACCACGACCGACGGCACCTGGCACGAACCCCTGCTCTGGTACGCGGACGGGCCCGCGACCCACGGCACCTGGCGCGAGCTGCGCGCGGCCGGGCGGCCCGTGGGCCTCCTCCCGGTCCTGATAGACGGCGGCCGGCGCGAGGAATGGCCCGCCGACTGGGACCTGGCGCCGGAGCACACGTCGTACGCCGGCGACCACGACGCCGGGGAGGTCCTCGCCGAGTACTGGCAGGCCAACGCCCCCGAGGAGATCGCAGCCGGCGACGGGGGCGGCGCGGACGACTGGCCGGGACTGGCCCCCGTCCCCGCCGCGGAGGGGCGCGACGCCCCCGACGACCTGGCGGCGGCCATCGCCGAGGAGTGCGTCGGCCCGGACGGCTGGTACGCCGGATCGCGCGCCGCGCTCGTCCCGGCCCGCCGCAGCGCGGACATCCCGGCGGCCATCGGCTGGACCGGACCGGTCAATTACGAGGACGACACGGCCCGGCTCAGTGCCGTGCTCCGTTCCTGGGAGGACCGCTTCGGCATCCGCGTCGTCGTGCTGGGCTTCGACACCCTGACCGTCTCGGTCTCCCGCCCGCCCACCACGCTCGACGAAGCGCGGGCCGTCGCCGCCGAGCACTACGCCTTCTGCCCGGACAACATCGACCAGAACCCGCCGTACGACCTCGACGCCTACGCGCGGAAGTCCGTGCTCGGCCAGGAGATATGGACGTTCTGGTGGGACTGAGTACGACGACTCATGCGGCCCGCCCGGCCGTCGAGTTGACTCGTACACATGCCCGAAGACGTCACTGATGCCCGCACCGTCCGTCCGTCGCGCGTCTGGATCGGCTCGCTGATCTCCTCGTTCGCGACACTCCCGCTCGCGCTGGTCGTGCTGTTCTTCGGCGGGCTCTCGCCGATGGCCTGCGACTCCTGCTCGGACGCCGCCTCCGACCGGTTCGACAGCAGCTTCGGGCCGGCCTGGACGGTGCTGTGCAGCCTCCTGGCGCTGTCCGTGGCCGTGCTGGTGGCGAGCTGGGTGTGCGCCTTCCGCAGGCCGCCGTTGGGGGCGCTCCTCGCCGTGCTCGCCCCCTGCACGGTGTTCGTCGCCTGGGTCGCGTTCACGGCCATGGTCGACTGGCCCTGACCACCGCCGGGCGCCGCCCGGCACCGCCCGCCCTGCCCGGCGCCGAAGGACACCGCAGACATCGCAGCCACCGCAGGCATCGCAGACACCCGGATGCCGCGGATGACGCAGGCACCACAGACGCCGTAGATGACGCAGACAACGCAGCCACCGAAAGGCTCCGCCATGGCACGGACCGCCGACGAACTCGCCCGCCTCCTCGCCCGCTTCCACGCCCTGCCCGCCGAGGACGACCGCAGACGCGAGATCGTCGCCGAGCTGGACGGCGACCCGGGCGCGGAGCCCTTCCTCATCGGCGTCGTCGCCGATCCCCGGGAGTACGACCTCGCCCGCGTCGAGGCCTCCACCCTCCTGCGTCTGTGGCCCCCGGCCGACCCCGCGACCCGCCACGACGCCGGTCGGGCCCTGCTCGCCGCGCTGGACGACCCGGAGGAGGACCTCGTCCGCCAGTACGCCGCCATGGCCCTCGGCCCCTACACCGACGACCCCGAGGTCCGCCGGGCCCTCACCACCGCCGCGGACACGGACGACGACCTCCTCGTGCGCGCCGCCGCCCGCGGCGCCCTCGGCCAACGGGGCACGGCGTGAGCTCGCAGGGCTCCGCCGCCGCTACGGCCGGCGCTCCGGCGTGCTGGCACGGCTGATCGGCTCGGCCGGGAGCAGCAGCCCGGTCCCCGGAGTGGCGGCGGGGTCCTCCACGGCGGTGATCAGCCGGTCCACGAGGGCTCGGGCGATGGCCGCCAGGGGCAGCCGGGCACTGGTCAGGGCGGGCTGGAGCAGCGTGCAGAGCGGTATGTCGTTGAAGCCGGTGACGGCGACGTCCTCGCCGACGACGAGGCCCGCGGCGCGGACGGCCTGGTAGGCGGTCAGGGCGAGCCAGTCGCTCGCGCAGACCAGGGCGGTCGGCCGGTCGGGGCCGGTGAGCAGGCGCTGGACGGCGTGGGAGAGCGCGACGGGGTCGTCGTCGGGGGCACCGACCTCGAAGGCCCCGGCGGGAGCGGCGGCCGCGGCCCGGAGGAAGCCGGCCCTGCGGTCGGCGAGCCAGGGCAGGGAGGCGGCCGAGTTCAGATAGCAGATCCGCCGGTGGCCCTGGTCCAGCAGAAGGCCGACCAGGGCGGCGGTGGCGGCGGCGGAGTCGATGTCCACCCAGTTCTGCGGGCGGCCGGGGGCGGTCCGGCCGAAGGCGGCGAACGGGAAGCCCGCCTCGGCGAGCACATCGACGCGGGGGTCGTCGTGGACGACGTCGGACAGGATGAACCCGTCCACCTGACGGGCGGCGATCAGGTCGTTGAAGGACCGGGCGACCGCCCCGGCCCCCTGCTGGGGGTCGGAGCGGAACAGCAGGATGCGGTGGCCGACCTCGTCGGCGGCGGTCACCAGCGCCTGGAGGAACCCGCCCATCAGAGGGTTGGGGTCGGCGGGGTTGTCGACGGGGGCGGGATAGCCGATGACCTTGCGGGTGCCGGTGCGCAGGCTGCGGGCGGACTGGTCGGGCCGGTAGCCGAGTTCCTCGACGGCGGCGGTGACCCGGGCCAGGGTCGCCTCGCGCAGCCGGTGGGGGGCGTTGAGGGCGTTCGAGACGGTCTGCCGGGAGACTCCGGCCACGCGTGCGACGTCCTCGATGGTCACCTGTCGAGCGGTCATCGTTCCTCCGCGGGCGGTCGTCGGCGGGCCGGGGGCGGCGGTCACCGCCCCCGGCCCCCGCGCGTTCAGTCCCCGCGGGTCACCGTGAGCAGACCACCGGTCGGTACGGTCACCGGGTTCACCCCCTCGACGAGGCCGAGCCCGGCATCGGACAGGATCTCACCCCGGCAGTCCTGTATCCGGACACGTACGGGTTCCGGCCGGGAGGCGGACAGCAGCACCACGGGGTCGGCGTCCGCGTTGGCGACGAGCACCGTCCGCGGGCCGTCCCCGCCGTTCCGTTCCGGGAGGACCACGGGCAGCGGCGCGTAACGGGCGACCACGGTGGTGTGCCCGTCACCGGCACGGACCAGGGGATAGCCCAGGTCGGGCCGGGCGGGTTCCAGGTCGCCGAGCTGGAGGACGTCGGCGTACCGGCGGGACACGCCGAGCCAGAAGCGCAGGGCGGCCAGCTGGTCGCGGCTCTGGACGGCCAGGTCGACGGAGATCTGCGGCACCGAGAACAGGGCGTTGACCAGGTGGACCGCGATGGCCTCGGGCGTCTCGGCGGGGTGCCACGTGATCATGTCGGCGTGGACGGCGAGCGGGCCCGCGGTGAGGCGGCAGTCGACGGTGCGCTGCCGGTTCTCGGCGGGGCTGAGCGGACAGTCGGTGGCGCGGACCATGGTCGCGTACGGCCACAGCCCGGGGCTCACGTACGGCTGGCGGTGCTCGACGATCACGTCGGGCCGGGAGCGGCGCAGGTGTGCGTCGAGATCGGCGAGGAGCTGGAGCACGCCCTCGTGGACGGTGGCGCGGTCGGCTCCGGCCGGGGCGGGCGGCGGGTCGGCGACCGCGAACTGGTCGATGAAGTCGAGCTTCAGACCGTCCATGTGCCACTCCTCGACCGCACGGGCGACCTTCTCGATCAGATGGGTGCGGACCTCGGGGTGGCGGGGGTCGAGCACGGCCGCCTCCAGCCGGGGCGCCTCGCGCAGGATCATGCCCTTGAAGCGGTCCCAGGCCTCGTTGTGCCGGCCGATGAACGGCAGCGCGTACCAGAGAAGATAGGCGAGACCGGTCCGGTGGACCTCGGCGACATGGGCCGCGGGGTCGGGGAAGGCCGCCGGGTTGGGTTCCCAGTCGCCGCAGTGGCCGTAGCCCCGGGCCCGGTCGGTGGTCTGCCAGCCGTCGTCGACGATGATGCTCTCGCAGCCGACGGCCGCGGCGAGGGCGGCCTGGCGTTCGACGACGGCGGCGTCCACGTTCTGATGGAGGCTGTACCAGGTGGAGTAGGCGGGCATCCGGGCGGCGGGGGCGGTCCAGGGGCGGTCCAGGCCCTCGGCCCACCAGTCGGTGACGGACCGCAGGGTGGCCGCGAAGTGGCGGCCGCCGACGTCGATCCGCAGCCGCAGCGGCGGCCCGCCCGGGGCGAGCTCCTGCTCGAAGGTGAAGGCGAACTCGTCGGTCTCCTCCACCACTCCGGCGCCGACCCGCACGGGCGCGACGCCCTCGGCCGCGGCGGCGGTGCACAGGGCCCGGTCACCCGTGCCGACCAGGCTGACGACGGGGGCGCCCAGGGCGAGCGAGACGGTGCGCGGGGCGATCCAGGACGGCGGAAGCCAGCGGGAGGCGTCGGTGTCCGGGGTCCAGAAGGCGGTGGCCCCGAGACAGGGGACCCGCCATTCGGCGCGGACGGTGGCCCCGGCGCCCGCCGCGGCCCGGACCTCGACCAGGACCGCGCCGTCACCGGCCGGGGCGACGGCCGCCACCGGCCGGCCGTGTCCGGTCCCGGTGGGCCGGGCAGTGAGGTGGACGGTGAGCGGGGCCCCGGTGGGCAGGGACAGGCCGGTGGCCAGTTGCTGGTGGTGGACGGTGGCGGAGGCGGCGGCCCCGTCCGGCGCGTTCGGCCGCCACACCGGGGCGAGCGGCGGCGTACCGGCGTCCCCGGCGGGCTCGTTCTCGGGCGCGGGCGCGGGCGCGGGCGCGGGCGCGGGCGCGGGCGCGTTGTCGGTGGTCATGGTGGTGTGCTCACTCCTTGGTGGCCCCGGCCAGCAGACCGGAGATGAACTGGCGTTGCAGGACGAGGAAGAGAGCCATCACGGGGATGGCGGCGATGCCCGCGGCGAGCAGGACCTGTGCGTAATTGGTCGTCGCCATCCCCTGCAGGGTCGCGGTGGCCACCGGCAGCGTGTACATCTCGGGGCTGCGCAGCGCGATCAGCGGCCAGACGAACTGGTTCCAGCTGCCGAGGAAGACGAAGAGCGCCAGCGCCGCGATGATCGGCCGGTTGACCGGGATGACGATCCGCCACAGCACCCGGAGTTCGCCTGCGCCGTCGACCCGGGCCGCGTCCAGGAGCTCGTCCGGCATCGAGCGCAGCGACTGCCGCATCAGGAAGATGCCGAACGGGGTGACGAGACCGGGCAGGACGATCGACTGGTACGAGTCGATCAGGCCCAGCTCCATCATCATCCGGAAGATCGGGATCAGCATCACCGTGTCGGGGATGACCAGGGTGCTGAGCAGCAGGACGAAGAAGAGGTTCCGCCCCCGGAACTCGAACTTGGCGAAGGCGTACCCCGCCAGCACCGAGACGACGACCGCGCCGACCGTCTGGACACCCGCCACCACCAGGGTGTTGAGCAGGACCCGGGTGAGCCCGATGGACTCCTCCAGCCCGCGCAGGTTCTCCATGAGGTGACCGCCGGGCAGCAGCTTCGGCGGCCAGGAGAACACGTCCTTGTCCTGCTGCGTCGCCGCCATGGCGAGCCAGTAGAACGGACCGACGCAGAGCGCGAACGCGCCCGCGAGCAGCAGTGTCAGCACAGGGCCACGGGTCTTCACCGGCGCTCCCCCATCAGGCGGACCTGCACGATGCCGAGCACGGACACGATCAGCGCGAGCGCGTACGCGATGGCCGAGGCGTAACCGAAGTCGAAGTACTTGAAGCCGTTCTGGTAGAGGTACATGGTCACCGTCAGGGTGGCGTTGTCGGGGCCGCCGCCGGTGAGGACGTACGGCTCGTCGAAGAGCTGGAGCGTGCCGATGGTGGAGAGCACCACCGTGAGCAGCAGGATCGGCCGCAGCTGCGGCAGGGTGACCGAGACGAAGCGGCGGACGGGTCCGGCGCCGTCGACCATCGCGGCCTCGTAGAGCTCCTTCGGGATGCCCTGGAGGCCGGCGAGGTACATCACCGCGTTGTAGCCGGTGTAGTGCCAGGTGATGACGAGGACGACGCCCACCCGGGCCCAGCCGGGGCTGCCGAGCCAGTTCACCCGGTCCACGCCGAACAGCGAGAGGACCCAGTTCAGCAGCCCGGCATCGCGGTTGAGGATCACGGAGAACATCACGCCCGCCGCGACCAGCCCGGTCAGCGAGGGCACGAAGACGCCGAGCCGCCACAGCGGACGCAGCCACACCTTGGCGGCATTGAGGGCGAGCGCGACGAGCAGGGCCAGCGCGAGCATCAGCGGAACCTGCACGACCAGGATCAGCGCGGTGTTCTTCAGCGCCGTCCAGAACAGCGGATCGTTCAGCAGCCGACGGTAGTTGGCGAGCCCGGCATAGCTCCGGTCGTCACCGCTGCCGGTGGTGAGGCTGATCCAGAGCGAGGACGCGATCGGGTACGCCTTGAAGACCGCGAACCCCAGGACGGCGGGCATGATCAGCAGGTACGGGACGGAGCCGCGGGTCAGCAGCCGGCGGCGGGGGCGCGGCCGGGCACGGCCGGGACGCGCGGAGGCACCGCGGCCGGGCGGGGCCACGACGGGGGCGGGAGCCCGTTCGGGCAGGACGGAGGCCATGGCGGTCAGACCGCCTGCTGACGGCCGGTCTGCTGGGCGAGCCGTTCGGCGGCCTCCCGGAGGGCCGCGGCCGGGTCGGCGCCCTTGACCAGCACCCGACTCTGGGCGTCACTGGCGAGCTTGAGGGCACGGGCGTAGTCACCGGTGAAGTTGGTGGCCTCGGAGCCGTAGGAGAGCGAGTCGACGAAGGTCTTCAGCACCTTCTGACCGCCGTAGTACGGGTGCGGCGCGCTGAACCTCGGATCGTCGTACGCCGCGCTGAGGGCCGGGAACACCCCGCCGGACGCGAACATCCGGTTGATCTCGACGGGCTTGGTCAGCGCGTACTCGATGAACCGCCACGCGGCCCGGCGGCGCCTGCTCGACGCGGCGACGGCCAGGTACGTGGAGTTGACGATGGCGCTGCGCCCTCCTCCGGCGACGGCGGCGGGCGGCTGCATGACCCGCCATTTCCCCTTCTGGTCGGGGAACTTGTCCGCCAGGTACTCCACCGCCCAGGCGGGGTCCGGGGAGGTGGCGAGCTTCCCCTGGGCGAGCAGCCGCTTCCCGGTGCCCTGGCCCGCCGTGTCGGCGAGCAGGCCGTCGTCGTTGAGGCGCTTGATGAGGGTGAGGGCCTGGACGGCCTCCGTGGAGGCGAGCGTGATGCGGCCCCGCTGGTCGAAGTAGAAGGCGCCCTGGAGCTGCATCAGGTTCTGGAAGAAGTCCATGTCCGGGGTGGTGCCGGGCTTGTCGAGCCCGAGCAGCCGGGCGCCGGTGGCGGAGCGGATCCTCGGCCCGGCGGCGATCAGGTCGTCCCAGCTCTCGATGGCCCCGGGGTCGACACCGGCCTTGTCGAAGTAGTCCTGCCGGTAGAACAGGCCGAGCGGGTTGACCTCCCACGGCAGGGCGCGGGCGGCCTTGTCCTTGCCGAGGACGGTCGGCCACAGCCCCTGCACGAAGTCGCTCTGGTACCGGTCGGCCCCGAGCCCGGACAGGTCGGCCAGGCCGTCGGGGAACTTCTCCAGGTAGCCGGGCAGGTAGTCGACGCCTATGTGCAGGACGTCGGCGAGGCCCTTGCCGCCCGCGGCCAGACCGACCGTGATCTTGTCCCAGATGGCCGGTTCGCCGACGTCCTGGACCTCGACCCGGATGCCGGGGTTGTCCCGCTCGAAGGAGGGGACGACGCCGCGCAGGGCCTCGGCCGCGGAGGTCCAGCTCCAGACGGTGATCCGGCCGCTGTCGCCGTCGGCGCCGACGGTGCCGCCCGCTCCGTTGTCGCCGCAGGCGGTCAGGCCGAGACCGGCGGCGGAGGCGGTGGCCAGCTGGAGCAGCCGGCGGCGGGTCAGTTGGGGGGACATGTCGGCTCCTTGGGTCAGGGGTGGTGGGTCGGTGGTGGGTGGTGGGTGGTGGGCGGTCGGAGATCCGTGAGCGGTGGGTGGTGCTTCGTGGGCGGTGCCTGGCGGGTGGTGCTTGGTGGGTGGTGCTTGGTGGGCGGTGCCTGGCGGGTGGTGCTTGGCGGACGGTGCTCCGTGGGCCGGTGGTCAGGGGGCGGTGCGGCGGGTGGTGAGGGTGTGCAGCGCGTCGGCGAGCAGTTCGGCCGCGGTGTCCGGGGTGGGCGTGTGGGGGGACAGCCGGATCCACTCGTCGCGTCGGGTGGTGACCAGTCCGGCCGCGCCGAGGGTGCGGTGGACGTCGGCGGGATCGAGGCCGGGCAGCCGGAACGTGCCGATCCCGGCGCGCTCATGGGCCCCGGGCCCGTCCAGCAGGACATCGGCACCGGCCCGCCGCGCCCGGTCGAGCAGTTCCGCGAGAGTGGCGCGGATACGGGCCCCGGCGGCGGCCGGACCGCCCCGGCCGAGCAGGTCGTCGATGGCCGCGCCGAGGGCCGCGGCGGCCGGGAAGTCCGGGTTGGTGGCGAGGTGGGCGGCGGCCCCGGGCAGCGGTGGCGCGGGGTGCCGCGGCGCGAAGGGGTCCGTTACACCGGCCCAGCCGCCGAGCCCGGGGACCAGCCGCCCGGCGCACCGGTCACGGATCAGCAGCAGCGCGGCCCCCCACCCCGCCCGCAGCCACTTCTGGCCGCCGCTCACGAGGACGTCGGCGGCATCCGTTTCGAGCGGTACGGAGCCCAGGCCCTGAATGGCGTCGACGATCAGCAGCCGGCCGGGGCCCAGGACCTCCTTGAGGGCGGCGAGCGGTGCCAGGTGGCCGGTGAGCGAGTCGACGGCGCTGACGGCGAGGGCGACGACATCGGGGGTGAGGTGGTGGCGGAGCAGGTCGGGGGTGATGTGCCGCTGTCCGGCCGGGGCGACGAGGCGGACGGCGGGGCCGCCCCGGTCGGCGAAGCGCAGCCACGGGTAGAGGTTGGCGGGGAACTCGTCCCGGGGCACCAGGACCGTGCCGGGGCCCCGGAGCGCGGCGGCCACGGTGAACAGCCCGTTGCTGGTGGACGGGGCGAGCGCGATCTCGTGCGGCCGGGCACCGAGCAGCCGGGCCGCCGAGTCCCGGGCGGCGTCGGCGAGGGCGAACAGCCGGTCCAGATCACCGGGACCCAAACGGGCGGCCAGCTCCGTCGCACCGGCCAGCGCCGCGACGACCGGACGGGAGAGCGGACCCACCCGGGCGTAGTCGAGATACCCCGCCGCGGACCCTCCGGCGGGATCCGGCCCCGGAGTGCCGGAGTCGTACGTCGAGTTTATTTGATCGTTCAAAATAGAGTCCCAGCAGCGCTTTCTAAGGCGTCCCCACGGATTTGAAGGTTCACATTAGGGAGACCGGCTCACCTCGGCAAGAGGTTCGTCGCAACTCTTCGCACCGGGAGGCGGAACCGGCGGGCCACCGGCACGGACAACCCGCACCCCGACCCCGGGCAACGGGCAACGGGCACCGCCGCCCCCGCCCCCGCCCCTGACCCCACCCCGAGCAGCAGGCACCCCCGGCCCCAAGCCCAACCCCGACCCCGGCCCCGACCCCGCCCCGGAGAAGCAGCCCGCCCACCACGCCCTCATACCTGAGAGCCAGACGGCAAGACGGCTCCACGGCATGAGGCCGACCAGCGGCTCCACCCCGTAACGTCACGTCCGGACGGACGTCGGGACCCCCGGCACCCGGCCCGCACCGCCTCCGGCGGCCGCGAGAGGACCGCCCGAACGAACCGGGACAATACTGATCACATGGACAGGGCCGAGAAGGGGACGGTGCGCGGAGCACTGAGCACCCTGCGGAAAGATCTGTGCACGTCGGCCCCGCAGCCCATGCCGCCGATGCGCGCTCCCGGGCCGCTGAAGTGGCTGCCGCAACTCGCGGTCGCCGCGGTGGCGGTGTTCGCGGCCGTCTCCGCCACCGAGGACATCTCACTGAGACCCGTGGGGATGGCGCACGCGGCACTGCTCGTGGTGGCGCTGCGCCTGCCGCTCCCGGCCTGGTGGCTGTCGCTGGTGATGCTGCCGGTGTTCTCCCTGTACCCGCCCTTCAAGCCGTACGCGGGATGGGCCTGGGCCGTGCACGCCGGGCTGCTGTTCCTGGTCGCACTGCGCAACCGGCCACGGGTGATGGTCGAGACCGTGGCGCTGAGCGTCGCGCTGCTGCTGGGGCTCCAGCTGGCGGACGGCGGGATCGGGCCCTGGTACTTCACGGTGATCGTGCTGGTGCTGTTGGCCCTCGTCATGACCGGGGCGACCGCGGTGCGCGGAACGCGGGAGGTCCGCGCCCGGCTCGCGGCACAGGAGGCGGCCCTCGCGCAGGAGCGGGCGCACCGCACCGTTCTGGAGGAACGCGCGCGCATCGCACGCGAGTTGCACGACGTGGTCGCCCACCACATGTCCGTCATCTCCATCCAGGCCGATGCCGCCCCGTACCGGGTCGCGGACCCGCCCGGGGAACTGGTCGCGGCGCTGGCCGACATCCGCAAGGGCGCCCTGGAGGGGCTGACCGAGCTGCGCCGCCTCCTCGGGGTGCTGCGCTCGGAGGACCTTCCCGGCGGCAGCAGCCCCAAGGCTCCGCAGCCCACCCTGGACCGGCTCGACGACCTGCTCGCGGGTGTGCGGGCGGCCGGCCTCGACGTACGGGCGGTGACCTCCGGAACCCGCCGCCCGCTGCCCGACGGGGTGGAGCTCTCGGCCTACCGCATCGTCCAGGAGGCGCTCAGCAACGCACTGCGCCACGCCCCCGGCGCCACGGCCCGCGTCGAACTCGCCTACACCCCCGACGCCCTCCGCCTGCGTGTTCTCAACGGCCCCGGACGCCGGGCCGCCCAGCCCTCCCCGGGAGCCGGGCACGGCATCCTGGGCATGCGGGAGCGCGCCGCGATGCTCGGCGGGGAACTCTCCGCGGGCACGACACCCGACGGTGGCTACGAGGTCACCGCGCTGCTGCCGGCGCCCACGGCCCCGGCGGCCCCGACGGACAAGGAACGGACCCCATGACGATCCGAGTGATGATCGCCGACGACCAGGCGATGGTCCGCGAAGCCTTCTCGGTGCTTCTCGGCGCCCAGCCCGACATCGAGGTGGTCGCGACCGCCCCGGACGGCCTGGAGGCCGTGGCCAGGGCCGAGGAGCTCCGCCCCGACGTGATCGTCATGGACATCCGGATGCCGGGGATGAACGGCATCGACGCCACCCGCGAGATCACCCGGCAGGCCGGCCTGTCCGCCAAGATCCTGGTCCTGACCACCTTCGACCTCGACGAGTACGTGTACGAAGCGCTGCGGGCCGGCGCCAGCGGCTTCCTCCTCAAGGACGCCTCCGGGGTCCAGCTGGCCGAGGCCGTACGCGTCGTGGCCGCGGGGGACGCCCTGCTCTCCCCCGAGATCACCAAGCGGCTCATCAAGGAGTTCTCCCAGCTGAGCGGCTCAGCGAAGCCGCCCGCCCAGGTGCGGATCGACGTACTCACCAACCGCGAGACCGAGGTGCTGACGCTGGTCGCCCAAGGGCTGTCCAACGCCGAGATCGCCGGGGAACTCGTCGTCGCCGAGCAGACCGTCAAGACCCACATGGGCAGCATCCTGCAGAAGCTCCAGCTGCGGGACCGTACCCAGGCCGCGGTCTTCGCCTACGAGACGGGCCTGGTCGTTCCCGGCCGCACCAACCTGTGATCCGGCCCCGCGCGGCCGGCCGGAGCGGGGCGGATCCCGGCCGCTCCGGCGGACCCCCTACCTGAGAGCCAGGCCGAGGAACGGCTCCGCAGTGTGAGGCCCCCGGGGGTGTCCGGTTCATACCTTTCCTGGGTGAGTTGGTTCTCGCCGCCCCGCAGGTGGTTCCGAGGACTTCGCAGCTCGCGACCAGTCCCCAGGCGGCGGAACACCGCCCCGCGCACCACCGCAGGAGTGCACCATGTCCACGTCCACACGCCGGAGCCCCTCCGCGCGGACCGGCCTGCCGGTCCGGATCCTCCGGGGCGGTGCCGCGGCCCTGGCCTCGTTCCTCGGCTTCCTCGTCCTTGCCATCGTCCTCGGCGCGTACTTCCCGGCCATACCCAAGGCCGGGGTGATCGGTCCGGTCCTGGGCGGGCAGTACCCCTTCCACATCGCCCTGATCGCCCTCGTCGCGGCAGTCCTCGCCGGACTGGCGTGGCGCGGGGGCCTCGTGCGCTGGGGCCGCACGGTCACCGTGATCACGACGCTGTGCACGGTGGGCGCGCTGGCCATCGGCGCCATCCAGTTCCAGGCCGCGCGGAGCGCGGGCACCGACGTCTCCCTGGGCCAGGCGTTCACCGAACTCGGCTACCCGGCCGTGCGGCCGGACGCGACCGAGACGTACGCGAGCCCCGGGGGCAAGCCGCTGAAGGTGGACGCGTACCTGCCGAAGAAGAAGCCGGGCAAGAAGGTCCCGGCCGTCGTGCTGGCCCACTCGGGCGGCTTCCACACCTTCGACAAGAGCGACCTGCGCGGCACCGGCCGCTGGCTCGCCGACCACGGCGTCGCCGTCTTCGCCGTCGACTACCGCCTCGCCCGCCCCGGCCACCCGACCTGGGACAAGGCCCCCCAGGACCTCGTCTCCGCCCTGAGCTGGGTACGCGAGAACGCCGACGGGTACGGCGTCGACGGCTCGCGGATCTCGCTCGGCGGCATGTCGGCGGGCGGCACCCTGGCGATGAACACCGCCTACCGTCTCCACAACGGCACCATCGAGGCCCCCGAGGGCACCGCCACCCCCGCTCCCCCGGCCTCCGTGATCGGCTTCTACCCCGGCACCGACGTCACGGAGATGTGGAAGGACGACGTGGCCGGCACCCGCGAGGCCGCCGAGCTGTACACCGGCGGTACGCCGCAGCAGTACCCGGACCGCTACCGCGAGGTGTCCCCGGCCTCCGACATCCGCGCCGGGCTGCCCCGCACCCTGCTCGTGGTCGGCGACCGCGACCGCAGCGCCCGCCCCGGGACCATCACCGACTTCGGCGACGCGCTCAGGAAGAAGGGTGTCCCCACCCGGGTCGAGGAGCTGCCCTTCGCCGAGCACGCCTTCGACGACGCGTACGGCAGCCTCCCCGCCCAGACCAGCCGGCAGATCCTGCTCGACTTCCTCACCGAGGACGCCCGCTGACCACGGTGGCGGCAGAAAGACGGTGACGGGGTGACGGAGGTACCGGCCCCGTCACCCCGTCACCGTTCAGCGCCCCTCGCCGTCCGGCGCGGCGATCTCGCGCACGGACCCGGCGATCGCCCGGTAGTCCTTCCTGAGGATCGCGCCGTGATCGCTGGCGACCTTCGCGCCGATCCGGATGTGCGGGTTGCGGGCGGTCGCCCCGTCGAGGCCGGTGCGTATCCGCTCCTGCTCGTCGCCCCGGCTCCCGAGCGACGTACCCGAGGCGACCACGTACCGCACCGGAACGGTGATGCCGTCCAGCACGGGGCCCAGTTCGCGCTCGCGGGAGATCCGGCCCAGCTCGATGTTGCTCTCCGCCTGCTGCTCGGCGGTCATGCGCGGGGCCAGGCCCGTCGGACGCAGCAGCGGCAGGAACCAGCCCATCCAGCGGAACATCTTCCGGATTCGCCGTTCCATCGCCTCGTCGAGCCAGTCGTACGGGAACGCGCCGTCGACCAGGACCGCGCCCAGCGCGCGCTCCGGATTGCGCGCTGCCCAGTGCGCCCCGACGAACGCCCCGTAGGACCAGCCCACCACCAGCGCCCGGTCCACGCCCCGGGCCGCCAGAACGGCGTCGACGTCACGGACCGCCGCCTCGAAGGAGTAGTCCGCCGAACGCCTCGACCTCCTGCCGCGCGCGCGTTCGTCGTAGGTGATGTGGCGCCACCCGGGCCCCAGCTCGGCGAGGACCCGCCGCCAGTACCCCTGGGTGGCGAACTGGCCGTTGAGATAGATCACGGGGGTTCCGGGGCCGCCGGTGTCGGAGACGGCCAGGGCCGTGTCGTCGACCGGCACCATGCCGGACCACCGCGGGCTGTTCGCGGGCGTGCTGTTCTGCGTCATGGGTCCCCCTCGTCGCGCGGTGCGCGTGTTCGTCGTCGGTGGTCCGGCCCGGTGCTCGTGTCCGGCGTGCGGCTCCGCGCGGTGTCCGGGGCCCCGGGGCCGGACGGTCAGAGGCTGCGGGCGGTGATGTCGCCGCGCGAGGTGGTGGCGCGGATGTCGAGTCCGGCGGTGCCGTCGTTCCGCAGGGCGTTGCTGACGCGGCCGTGGTCCGTACCGGCGTCCAGGGTGGCCGAGACGCCCGCGGCGGCGCCGACCGAGATGTCGCCGGACCGGGTGCGGAGCACGACCGTGCCGCGTACGGCCTCGGCGACCTCGATACGGCCCCGCGCGGTGCTGATCTCCGCCGGGCCGCCCAGCCGGCCGACCCGGACGTCGCCGTCGATGGCGGTGAGACGGAGGCTCGCCGCCTCGTCGATCTTGATCCGGCGGTACGCGCCCTCGAAGACGACGTCGCCGAGGCGGCCGACACCGCGGAGTTCGGCGCTGTCGGCCCGCCCCTCCACACGGGAGCCGGCGGGCAGCCGGACGGTGATCTCCACGGCCCCCGAGGGGCCGGAGAGCCGGCCGTCCGGGGCACCGGCCGCGATCCGCAGGACGCCGTCGGCGTACGAGACCTCGGTCCGCTCGGCGGCCTTGGCGTCGCGGCCCCTGGCGGCGTCGGCGGGCAGGACCTCGACGGTGGTGTCGACGCGGTCGGCGGCGATGAACCGGACGCTCCCCGCGGGGATGTCCAGGACGGCGGAGACCGGGGCGGGAGTGTCGAACTTCTGCATCGTGCTCTCCTGTGCTCGTTTCGTTTCCGACAGCAGAAACGCTACGTTGCTTTCCGATTCACGACAACGAGTTCGTTGCACAGGATCAATGTTTTCGCAGGTAGAAGCAGTTCAATTGTTGCAACGATCCTGAACGGCAACGCAACGAAGCCATTCGATCCGTTGCAATGAGAAGGAGGTGAACGCTATGGTCGGACCGTCAGGAGAGGGACCGCCCCGAGGCCGCCGAGGAGACCGTGATGCCGGGAGGCAGACTCACCCAGCAGGAACGCCAGCAGATCGCGCTGGGGCTGGCCGACAGCCTCCCCTACGCCGAGATCGCCCGCCGCCTCGGCCGCCCGACGTCGACGGTCACGCGCGAGGTGATGCGCAACGGCGGCCCCACCGCCTACCGCGCCGACCTGGCCCACCGCGCCACCGGGCACCGCGCCCACCGGCGCAGGCCCGGCACCTCCCCGGGGCCCGACTCCGCCGGCCGGCCGCACGGCCGCGACACCGGGGCCGTGGCCGCGTACGAGGAGGCGTTCACCACCGTCCTCATGGGCTCCGGCCTGAACAGGATGGCGGCCCGCGTCCTGACCTGCCTCTACACCACCGACTCGGGCAGCCTCACCGCGTCCGAACTGGTCAGCCGCCTGAGGGTCAGCCCCGCGTCCGTCTCCAAGGCGATCACCTTCCTGGAGGGCCAGAGCCTCGTCCGCCGGGAACGCGACGACCGCCGCCGCGACCGCTACGTCGTCGACGACGACCTCTTCTACCAGGCGACGATCGCCAGCGCGCGGGCCAACGACCAGCTCGTCGAGACCGCGCGCCGGGGCGCCGCCGTCCTCGGCGCCGACACCCCCGCCGCCGCCCGCCTGGAGAACATCGCCCGCTTCCTCGACTTCATCAGCGAGAGCATCACCCGCGCCGCCGAACAGGCCCGCGAGGTCCTCCGCACCGCCCCCGCCCCGCCACCGGCCCCGCAGGACCGGGACGGACCGGCCACCCGGCCGGACCCGACGGACTGACCACCGGGCCCGCGAACGCGAACGGGGGCCGCCGCGGCACTCCCGTACCGCGGCGGCCCCCGGCCGTCACAACTCCCGGCTCAGCCCCGGGCCAGCCGCTGCGCGACCTCCGTCGCCCAGTACGTCAGGATCATCTGCGCGCCCGCGCGCCGGATGCCCGTCAGGCTCTCCAGGATCGCCGCGTCCCGGTCGATCCAGCCCTTCTCGGCGGCGGCCTCGATCATCGCGTACTCACCACTGATCTGGTACGCGGCGACCGGCACGTCCGTGGACTCGGCGACCTTCGCCAGGATGTCGAGGTACGGACCGGCCGGCTTGACCATGACCATGTCCGCGCCCTCCTCCAGGTCGAGCGCCAGCTCCCGCAGCGCCTCCCGGGTGTTCGCCGGGTCCTGCTGGTAGGTCTTGCGGTCGCCCCTGAGCGAGGAGCCCACCGCCTCGCGGAACGGCCCGTAGAACGCCGAGGCGTACTTCACGGTGTACGCGAGGATCGACACGTCCTCGTGGCCCGTCTGGTCCAGCGCGTCCCGGATGACGCCGACCTGGCCGTCCATCATCCCGCTCGGCCCCACCACATGGGCACCCGCGTCCGCCTGCACCTGGGCCATCTCCGCGTACCGCTCCAGCGTCGCGTCGTTGTCGACCCGGCCGTCCTCGGTCAGCACCCCGCAGTGCCCGTGGTCCGTGAACTCGTCCAGGCACAGGTCCGACATCACGATGAGGTCGTCGCCGACCTCCTCGCGCACCGCCCGCAGCGCCACCTGGAGGATGCCGTCCGGGTCGGTGCCCGCCGTGCCCCGGCCGTCCTTCTTCTCGTCCGCCGGAACACCGAACAGCATGATCCCCGAGACACCCGCCGACACCGCGTCCACCGCGGCCTTCCGCAGGGTGTCCAGGGTGTGCTGCTGCACACCGGGCATGGTCGAGATCGCCACCGGGGCGTCGATGCCCTCGCGCACGAACGCGGGCAGGATCAGATTCGCCGCGTCCAGCCGCGTCTCGGCGACCATCCGGCGCATCGCCGGGGTCGTCCGCAGCCGCCGGGGGCGGGAGCCGGGGAAGTTTCCGTACACCGTCATGCTTCGAGACTAGACCCGTGCACACCACCGGTTTACCGACACCCCTGCCGGGAAAACCGCGCGAAACGGGCGGAGGCCCGGCCGCCGAAGCAACCGGGCCTTCCACCCACCCACGAACACCCCGACGCGAACCGTCAGGTCGTCGTACGCCGCCGACGCGCCCCCGGGCGCCGCTCGCTCGGCCGCGTCACCGGGTCACCGGCCTCCTTCGCCGCCTCCCGGCGCCGCGCGCCGAACTCGGACAGCGCCTCGGCCAGCTTGTGCACCGAAGGCTCCGGCGAGAGGACGTCGACCCGCAGCCCGTGCTCCTCCGCGGTCTTCGCCGTCGCCGGGCCGATACACGCGATCACCGTCACGTTGTGCGGCTTGCCCGCGATCCCGACCAGGTTCCGCACCGTCGAGGAGGAGGTGAAGAGCACCGCGTCGAAACCGCCGCCCTTGATCGCCTCACGGGTCTCGGCCGGCGGCGGCGAGGCGCGGACCGTGCGGTACGCGGTCACGTCGTCGACCTCCCAGCCCAGCTCGATCAGCCCGGCCACCAGCGTCTCGGTCGCGATGTCGGCACGCGGCAGGAAGACCCGGTCGATCGGGTCGAAGACCGGATCGTACGGCGGCCAGTCCTCCAGCAGACCGGCGGCGGACTGCTCACCGGACGGCACCAGGTCCGGCTTCACCCCGAAGTCGACGAGCGCGGCGGCGGTCTGCTCGCCCACGGCCGCGACCTTGATCCCGGCGAAGGCACGGGCGTCGAGCCCGTACTCCTCGAACTTCTCCCGGACGGCCTTCACGGCGTTGACGCTGGTGAAGGCGATCCACTCGTAGCGGCCCGTCACCAGGCCCTTGACCGCGCGCTCCATCTGCTGGGGCGTACGGGGCGGCTCCACGGCGATCGTCGGCACCTCGTGCGGCACCGCGCCGTAGGAGCGGAGCTGGTCGGAGAGCGACGCCGCCTGTTCCTTCGTACGCGGCACCAGCACCTTCCAGCCGAACAACGGCTTGGACTCGAACCACGAGAGCTGGTCGCGCCGGGCGGCGGAGGTGCGCTCACCGACCACGGCTATGACGGGCCGGTGGCCCTCCGGCGACGGCAGCACCTTCGCCTGCTTCAGCACCTGCGCGACCGTCCCGAGCGTCGCCGTCCAGGTCCGCTGGCGGGTCGTCGTGCCCGCGACCGTCACGGTCAGCGGGGTGTCGGGCTTGCGGCCCGCCGAGACCAGCTCACCGGCGGCCGCGGCCACCGAGTCGAGCGTCGTCGACACGACGGCCGTGGCATCGCTCGACCCGACCTCCGCCCAGCACCGGTCGGACGCCGTACGCGCGTCGACGAACCGGACGTCCGCGCCCTGCTCGTCCCGCAGCGGCACACCGGCGTACGCCGGCACACCCACGACGTTCGCGACGCCCGGCACCACCTCGAAGGGGATGCCCGCGGCGGCGCAGGCGAGCATCTCGGACCCCGCGTTCCCGTCCAGCCCCGGGTCGCCGAAGACGGCACGCACGACCCGCCTGCCGCCCTTCACCGCCTCCATGACAAGATTGACCGCATCCCTGAGAACGGGGACACCGGCGGCTGCTGACTGCGCGTCAACAACCGTCAGCTCGGGCGTGCTTACGCCTGCCCGCGCATGGCAGCGAACGACGCCGAGGACGTCCGGCTCGGCGACAAGGACGTCCGCGCTCGCAAGCGCCTCGACGGCGCGCAGCGTCAGCAGTCCCGGATCGCCGGGACCGGCGCCGAGGAAGGTGACGTGCCCTTGTGCGGACAGGGCCGGAAAGTCGGATGCGGCGGGGCCGGTGGGGCTCAAAGTGCTCGCTCCCCCATAAGACCGGCCGCACCCTTGGCAAGCATCTCGGCCGCGAGCTCGCGACCGAGCGCCGCCGCGTCGTCCTGCGACGTGGGAACGGGACCGGTGGTGGACAGCTGCACCAGCGAGGAACCGTCGGTGGAACCGACGACTCCGCGCAGGCGCAGTTCGTTGACAGCCTGTCCGTCGACCAGGAGGTCGGCCAGCGCACCCACAGGTGCGGAGCAACCGGCCTCCAGGGCGGCGAGCAGGGCACGCTCCGCGGTCACGGCGGCCCGGGTGTACGGGTCGTCGAGCTCGGCGAGCGCGGCGGCGAGGTCGGCGCTGCTCGCAGCGCACTCGATCGCCAGTGCTCCCTGGCCGGGAGCGGGCAGAACGGTGTCGACCGACAGGAAGTCGGTCGCCTCACCGATCCGGCCGAGGCGGCTGAGCCCGGCCGCGGCGAGTACCACCGCGTCCAGCTCACCGCTCCGGACAAATCCGATACGCGTATCGACGTTGCCCCGGATCGGCACGGTCTCGATGTCGAGCCCGTGGCTGCGGGCGTACGCGTTGAGCTGCGCCATGCGGCGCGGCGAGCCGGTACCGACGCGGGCGCCGGACGGCAGCTGCGCAAGGGTCAGCCCGTCCCGCGCCACCAGCACGTCGCGCGGGTCCTCGCGCACCGGCACCGCGGCCAGCAGCAGGCCCTCGGGCTGAGCGGTCGGCAGGTCCTTCAGCGAGTGGACGGCGAAGTCCACCTCGCCGCGCAGCAGCGCCTCGCGCAGCGCGGCGACGAACACACCGGTGCCGCCGATCTGCGCCAGGTGCTCGCGCGAGGTGTCGCCGTACGTGGTGATCTCGACGAGCTCGACGGCGCGGCCGGTCACCTCGCGGACCGCGTCCGCGACATGGCCGGACTGCGCCATGGCGAGCTGGCTGCGGCGGGTACCCAGCCGCAGCGGCTTGTCGGTCGCCGTGCCCAGGGATGAGTTGTCGGTCATGACCGCCCTCGATTCGGGTCGTTCAGGTCTGCCCGGGAGACGGCGGCGACCGTCTGCGGGTCGAGGTCGAAGAGTTCCCGCAGCGCGTCGGCGTACCCGGCGCCGCCGGGCTCGCTGGCGAGCTGCTTGACCCGCACGGTGGGCGCGTGCAGGAGCTTGTCGACGACGCGGCGCACGGTCTGCGTGATCTCCGCGCGCTGCTTCTCGTCCAGGTCGGGGAGGCGTCCGTCGAGCCGCGCGATCTCGCCCGCGACCACTCCGGCGGCCATCGTGCGCAGCGCGACGACGGTCGGGGTGATGTGGGCGGCGCGCTGGGCGGCGCCGAAGGCGGCGACCTCGTCGGAGACGATGGTGCGCACCTGGTCCACGTCGGCGGCCATCGGGGCGTCCGCCGACGCCTCGGCGAGCGACTCGATGTCGACGAGGCGCACCCCGTCGAGCCGGGCCGCCGCGCCGTCGATGTCACGCGGCATGGCGAGGTCCAGCAGGGCCAGGCGTGCGGGGCCGGCGCCCTGGGCGGGCACGGTGGCCCGGCGCACGGCCTGGCGGACCGCTCCGGCGGAGCCGTTCGAGACACCGCTCCCGACGCCGTTCACGGCACCGTTCTCGACCCAGGCGGCATGCCGGTCGACATCGGCGGGGGCGGGCACCGCGGGCGCCGCCGGGGCCTCGACGACCGCCTCGGCCTCCAGGCCCAGCGCGTCGGCGACGGCCTCGGCGGTCAGCACGAGACCGGTCGCGCCGGTGCACGAGACCACGATGTCGGCACGTGTCAGTTCGTCGCAGACCTCGGCCATCTCCACGGCACGGGCGGCCACGCCGGTGCCTCCGGGCTGGGCCAGGATCTCGACGAGCCGGTCCGCGCGGGCCCGGGTCCGGTTGGCGACGACGATCTCCGCGACCCCGGTACGGGCCAGGGTGGCGGCGGCGAGCGAGGACATCGAGCCCGCGCCGATCACCAGGGCGCGCTTGCCCCCGGCCCAGTCGGTGACGTCCGCACCGGCCGCGAGCTGTTCGAGGCCGAAGGTGACGAGCGACTGCCCGGCCCGGTCGATCCCGGTCTCGCTGTGCGCCCGCTTGCCGACCCGCAGCGCCTGCTGGAAGAGGTCGTTCAGCAGCCGGCCCGCGGTGTGCAGCTCCTGCCCCACCGCCAGCGCGTCCTTGATCTGGCCCAGGATCTGGCCCTCGCCGACGACCATCGAGTCCAGCCCGCACGCCACCGAGAAGAGGTGGTGGACGGCCCGGTCCTCGTAGTGCACGTAGAGGTACGGGGTGAGCTCCTCCAGGCCGACGCCGCTGTGCCGGGCGAGGAGCGTGGACAGCTCGGCGACGCCCGCGTGGAACTTGTCCACGTCGGCGTAGAGCTCGATCCGGTTGCAGGTCGCGAGCACGGCGCCCTCGACCGCGGGCTCCGCGGCCAGGGTGTCCTGGAGCAGCTTGTCCCGGGTCTCACCGGACAGCGAGGCGCGCTCCAGCACGGAGACCGGAGCGCTTCGGTGGCTCAGTCCTACGACGAGAAGGCTCATGCCGGCATCACGGCGGGCATGTCCCCGTCAGGTCCCTTGCGTTCGGCGGCGGCGGCGCGCGCCGGGGGCGCGGCCTGCTCGCCGCCGCTCTCGGAGGTGTCCTCGACCGACTTGCGCTGCTCGTGGAAGGCGAGGATCTGGAGCTCGATGGAGAGGTCGACCTTGCGGACGTCCACACCGTCGGGCACGGAGAGCACGGTCGGCGCGAAGTTCAGGATGGAGGTGACGCCCGCGGCGACGAGCCGGTCACAGACCTGCTGCGCGGCACCGGCCGGGGTCGAGATGACACCGATCGACACACCGTTGTCGCCGACGATCCGCTCCAGGTCGTCGGCGTGCTGCACGGGAATACCGGCGACCGGCGTCCCGGCCATCGCGGGATCGGCGTCGATCAGGGCCGCGACCCGGAAACCGCGGGAGGCGAAACCGCCGTAGTTGGCGAGCGCGGCGCCGAGGTTGCCGATGCCGACGATCACGACCGGCCAGTCCTGGGTGAGCCCGAGCTCGCGGGAGATCTGGTACACGAGATACTCGACGTCGTACCCGACACCGCGCGTCCCGTACGAACCGAGGTAGCTGAAGTCCTTGCGCAGCTTGGCGGAGTTGACCCCGGCCGCCGCGGCGAGTTCCTCGGACGAGACGGTGGGTACCGAGCGCTCGGAGAGCGCGGTCAACGCGCGGAGATACAGCGGAAGACGGGCGACGGTGGCCTCGGGAATTCCTCGGCTACGGGTCGCCGGTCGGTGAGTTCGGCCAGTTGCCACGGTGCTCCTGCGGGATGAGCGGGGCTGCAGGCGGCCGTATTTCCCATGACCGCCCCGTCGAATGCAGGCTATGTCTTTGTGAACGCGTGCACAAAGATAGTGTCCGTTTTGTCCGGTCAAAGTGACCGGGGTCACGCACATTCGTCGCGCGATCCCGGAACCAAGGATCGCATCAGCCCGTTGCGGGCCCGAAGGGGGCAAAGCGGCACACTCCTCATCACCACTCCCCCGAGAGCACTCAAAACGCCCATGATGGTAACCGGCTTCGCTCAGGAACGCAGCGCCCCGCGCAGCCGCGCCGCGTCCACCCGCCAGAACGTGTGCTGCTCGCCGTCCACCAGCACCACCGGGATCTGCTCCCAGTACTCCCGGTGCAGCCGCTCGTCCCGGGTGATGTCCCTCTCCTCCCAGGACGCCCCGGTCTCCTCGCACACCTCCCGCACCACCTGCCTCGCGTCGTCGCAGAGATGACACCCGGGCTTCCCGATCAGGGTCACCACCCGTTCCTCGGGCTTCTTCTTCGTACGTCGCAGCAGGGCACTCATGCCTTCATTCTGCGCCGCGCCCCGGAACGGAACGGGCCCGCCCCACCGGACGGGGCACCCCGTCCGTCCCGTACCCCCGGATCACCCGTTCGACAGACCCGCGGTCGAGAGTTCACGCCATGGCATACCGGCAGCTCGGGAAGGGCCCGTACGACTGGTTATGCTCACCGCATGGCCGCTTTTGGATGGCTCACCCCCCGCAGGCGCCCCGCGACAGCACGGAGCGTGCTGGCCGGCGAGGCGGCAGCCGAGGCAGCGCGCAAGACCTCCCTCTCCGACGACCGGCCCGACAGCACCGCCAAGGCCCCGGACGCCGCAGACACCACAGCCGCCGCGGACGCCGTGGAAAGCGCGGAAACCGCGGAAACCGAAGAGGCCCCGTTCCCCGTCGTCGGCGACGACCGGGCCGCCGCCTTCTTCGACCTGGACAACACCGTCATGCAGGGCGCCGCGCTCTTCCACTTCGGCCGCGGCCTGTACAAGCGGAAGTTCTTCCAGCGCCGCGAGCTGGCCCGGTTCGCCTGGCAGCAGGCATGGTTCCGGCTGGCCGGTGTCGAGGACCCCGGCCACATGCAGGACGCCCGCGACAGCGCCCTGTCCATCGTCAAGGGCCACCGCGTCTCCGAGCTGATGTCCATCGGCGAGGAGATCTACGACGAGTACATGGCCGACCGCATCTGGCCCGGCACCCGCGCCCTCGCCCAGGCCCACCTCGACGCCGGCCAGCGCGTCTGGCTGGTCACCGCCGCCCCGGTGGAGACCGCCACGATCATCGCCCGCCGGCTCGGCCTGACCGGCGCGCTCGGCACCGTCGCCGAATCCGTCGGCGGCGTCTACACCGGCCGCCTGGTCGGCGAACCGCTGCACGGCCCCGCCAAGGCCGAGGCCGTCCGCGCCCTGGCCGCCGCCGAGGGCCTGGACCTCGACCGCTGCGCCGCGTACAGCGACTCGCACAACGACATCCCGATGCTCTCCCTGGTCGGACACCCGTACGCGGTCAACCCCGACGCCAAGCTCCGCAAGCACGCCCGCGCCCGCGACTGGCGGCTGCGGGACTACCGCACCGGCCGCAAGGCGGCCCGGGTCGGCATCCCGGCCGCCGCCGGGGTCGGCGCGATCGCGGGCGGCACCGCGGCCGCCGTCGCCCTGCACCGCCGCCGTCGCTGACCGCCGACCGCCCGCACTCCATTACCCACCGGCCCGGCCGGTCAGTCGCGCTGCTCGCACACGGCCACAACACGTCGCCCCGACAGGCAGATCTCGAAGTAATTCGATCAATAAGCGATCACGAACTGCTGCTCGATGGGTCGTTTAGTCGCCACAGAAGCGACGTAATCGATGATTTGAGCAACTGGGCGTAGCGTCGCCTGTACGAAGCGTTATTCTCCTCAGACGCATTCCGGAACCTCCCACTCACCACGACGAGTGACGGTTTCGCACTGAACGTGATGGAAGCTCTGCCTCTGGGAGTCCCGTGTACCCACACGTCGGGGTTGACGCCTCGGGCCTGGCTACGCTGCGCGCAACGGTCGCCGACCGCTTGCGCGGCTTCGTCCCCACCGCGTACGCCGTACCCGCATTCGCCACCCCTGCACCTGCCGGCCCCTGCTACGCCATGGCCGAACGGAGTGCGGCGGTCGGGAGACGCGGCGGCCGCGGCTCGACGACCACCTCCACCGTCCGCCGGCCGACCGCCGACAGCGACAGCGCCCGCATGATGGAACTCGTCGAGCGCGCCCAGGCCGGCGAGGCCGACGCCTTCGGCCGCCTCTACGACCAGTACAGCGACACCGTCTACCGCTACATCTACTACCGCGTCGGCGGCAAGGCGACCGCGGAGGACCTCACCAGCGAGACCTTCCTGCGCGCCCTGCGCCGCATCTCCACCTTCACCTGGCAGGGCCGCGACTTCGGCGCCTGGCTCGTCACCATCGCCCGCAACCTGGTCGCCGACCACTTCAAGTCCAGCCGCTTCCGGCTGGAAGTGACCACCGGCGAGATGCTCGACGCCAACGAGGTCGAACGCAGCCCCGAGGACTCCGTCCTGGAATCCCTCTCCAACGCCGCACTCCTCCAGGCCGTACGACGGCTCAACCCCCAGCAGCAGGAGTGCGTCACCCTGCGCTTCCTCCAGGGCCTCTCGGTCGCCGAGACCGCCCGGGTCATGGGCAAGAACGAAGGCGCGATCAAGACCCTCCAGTACCGCGCCGTACGGACCCTGGCCCGGCTCCTCCCGGACGATGCCCGCTGATCCGCCCCCGGCCGAAACACGCTCCGCGACGCCGCCGTCACCCAACTGGTCCGATCATCCTTAGTGCGTAACCCATCTGCCGCGCCCGTCGTTGTGCCAGTTGCAGGCCCCCTGTCGTCACCCCATGTCCGCCGACACTCACTCGATCGTGTGGAAGCGCTCAAGGTGTGCAACCTTCCGTACCCCCAGGGGAGTCGACCGTCATGACGAGAGGAGGTGCCGCCAGTGATCGCAAACGTTTCGGCACACCGGCGGGCGAACGCCTTCGCCCAGGCCCTGGAGGAGCAGTCGCTCCGCGGTGCGGCGGCCGAGCAGCCCGAGGACCCGGCCGGACAGGCCGACCACGGACCGCTGTTGGCCCTGGCGAACGGCCTCGGCGAGGTACCGCGGCCGGAGTTGGATCCCGAGGTCAAAGTGGTGCAGCGAGCCCAGCTCGTCGCCGCCATGGAGGCCATGCTCACCGAGGGCGGCGCGTCCGCGGGCCCTACGGTGCCCGAGCAGCGCGCCAAGGGGGCCCACCGGGCCTCCCCGCTCCGGAAGTTGCGTCCGCGTTCACGCTGGACGAAGGGCCTCGCGGCCGGCGGCCTCACCGTCGGTGTGGCGGCGGGAGCCTTCGGCGGAGTGGCCGCTGCCAGTTCCGACGCCCTGCCGGGTGACTCGCTGTACGGGCTCAAACGCGGCATGGAGGACATCCACCTCGGCATGGCCAGCGGCGACGCCGACCGCGGCGAGGTCTACCTCGACCAGGCATCCACCAGGCTCAGCGAAGCCCGCCGCCTGATGGAGCGCGCCCGCTCCGGCGCCCTGGACCACGAACAGCTCGGCGAAGTCCGGCGCACGCTCAACGGCATGACGCACGACGCCAGCGAGGGCCACCGCCTGCTCCACTCCGCCTACCAGCAGAACGGGGCCATCGGCCCCATCCAGACCCTGGACTCCTTCTCCCGCTCCCACCGCGAGACCTGGAGCAGTCTCCGCGACCGGCTGCCCGTACAGCTCACGGACGTCGGCGAGCAGGTCAGCTCGGTCTTCGACGCCATAGACGAAGAGGTCGGCCCGCTCCAGTCGCTGTTTCCCCGCCCCCCGGACGACGGCGGCTCCGCCCGGCGGCCCGGCAGCCCGGAACGGGGCACCGGGCCCACCCGCACCGCGCCCTCGGCGCCCGCCGCCCCCGAGGCCTCGCGGGACCACCCCGACGCCTCGCCCCGCCCCTCGGGACCCGACAGCTCCCCGGCCGAGGGCGGCCTGATCGGCGGCTCCACCGACGGGCTCCTCGGCCGCCTCCCGTCCCAGGGCTCCGCCCCGTCCGCCGAGAGCCGGTCCGACGACCCGTCCGCCCCGGACGTCACCCTCCCGCCGCTCCTCCCCGGCCTCCTCCCCGGCCTGGGCCTCCACGGCCAGGACACGAGCGACTAGCGCACCGGCGGTACGTGGACGGGGGCGGGCCCACCGGGGC
>NZ_JBHJQP010000029.1:0-52960 GCF_042262625.1 Streptomyces sp. NPDC056347
GCTCCGGCCCGTCCGGGCGGGCCGGAGCCGAACCGGTTCCGTCAGGGGGTGGTGAGGCCGAACCAGTAGCCGAACGTGTCGAGGAGTTCGTTGAGGGCGTTCAGCGGTTCGAGGTCACCGTGGTCCGTGGTGAGGTCTCCGGAAGTCACCAGTTCCTCGGGGGTGACGGCGGCGACGGCGAGCTTGTTCAGTCCTGCCCGGGTGATCGTGTAGCCGGCGTCGGTCTTCGCCGGGTCCAGGACGTTCGGGTACTGGACGAGTACACCGTTGCGCACCTGGAGGGTGCAGATGTTCGGATCGCCGTCGATCCCACCGGTGATGTTGAGACCGATGGCGAGCGGCACCTCGGCCGCCCTGGGGCCGTTGAGGCGAATGCCCAGGTAGTCGAAGAGCATGTTCAGCGGCATGGCCGCGAGCACCGGAGCGGTGATGATGTCGGGAGAGGGAAGGTCGGCCTCGCCGTCGGCGGGACGTACGCGCAGCTCCGTGGCGGCGGCCAGATAGAAGTTCCGCCAGGGACCGCTCTCGGCCTGGTAGCCGAGCTGTTCGAGGATGTCGGCCTGGAGACCGCGGGCCTCGCTGTTCGCGGGGTCGGAGAAGACCACGTGGCCGAGGAGTTCGGCCGCGAACCGGTAGTCCTGCTGGCTCTTGGCGTTGTCGAAGGTGTTCCGGGCGATCACGATCACCTTGTCGGCACCGCCGAAGGCGTCCACGTACCGGGCCCCGGACTGCTCCGGCGGCAGGGTGTGCAGATGGGCGGCGTTGCCGTCGTACCAGCCGAGGTAGCGCTGGTAGACCGCCTTGGAGTCGTGGTTGACGGTGCCGTAGTAGCCCCGGTTGAACCACTGGCCGGACAGGGATTCCGGGATGGCCGCGTCGAGTTCCTCGCCGATCTCGACCATGGTGTTGCCGTGGTTCGCCAGCCGCAGCGACTGGTCGTGCAGGTAGCGGTACTGGTCCGCCTGGGACGTCAGGAAGGTGCGGATCGTGTCCGGGGCCCCGTGGGTGTTCCAGCGCGGCCAGAAGTGGGAGGCGAACAGGGTGTCGGAGCGGTCCGCGAACCACTCGACGGACTGGCGCAGGTACTCCGACCACGCCTTGGCGTCACGGACCTGGGCGCCGCGCAGGCTGTAGAGGTTGTGCAGGGTGGGGGTGGCGTTCTCGGCCATGCACACCGCCCGCACATCGGGCAGGTAGAAGTTCAGTTCGGCCGGGGCCTCGGTACCGGGGGTGAGCTGGAACTCGATGCGGAGCGGCCCGACCCTGACCGGCTCGTTGCGGACGGCGTCGGCGGCGGTGATGGTGCGGGTCGGGGCGAGCAGACCGGAGGTGCCCATGGAGGTGGTCTTGCCGAGCCCGGCGTCCACCTGGCCCTGCGCGGAACGCTCCAGCAGGTTGCCGTACATGAACTGGGCGCGGCGCAGCATGGCGTTGCCCGCGTAGACGTTCTCGCTGACGGCGTGCTCCAGGAAGCCGTCGGGGGCGACGATCTCGACGTCCGGCGGGCAGGTCCGGTCCTCCCACAGGCCGAGCACTCCGGCGTAGTGGTCGACGTGGGAGTGGGTGAAGATCACCGCTCGGACGGCACGGTCCTCGCCGCGGTGCTCGCGGTAGAGCTTCAGCGCGGCGGCCGCGGTCTCCTCGCTGATGAGGGGGTCGACGACCACGATCTCCCGGGAGTCGCCCGAAGGGTCCTCCAGGAAAGTGATGTTGGACAGGTCCATGCCCCGGACCTGGTAGACCGCGTTCTCGACGACTCGGAAGAGGCCCGCGTTCATGTTCAGCAGGGCATTGCGCCACAGGCTGGGGTTGACGGTGTCGGGGGCGTCTCCGGTCAGGAACTCGTACGGCTTCAGGGACCAGGCCGGTAATTCGCCGTTCTCCCTGTCCACGGTGAAGTCGGCGGGCAGGGCAGCGATCTGCCGCTCGGTGGCGAAGAACCTCTCGGCGTCCGTGGCCGGGTCGGGAACGGAGACGGTCGCATTCAGGTACCGGGTGAGATCGGTGGCCGGCTGCGGGGTGGGACGTGCGGACTCGGTCATGGACGGCTTTCCTCCAATGGAACGCGACAAGGCGCTTCGGCGCGGCCGGCGGCGGCAGGGGACGTCGGGACACCACACCCCCCAACGGGACGCTACGCAATGCGTCCGTCCGGCAACAGACGGTGATACTTGCAGGAGGGGGCCCCGCCCGCCAGACCGTAAACAAGCCAGTGGAACGAGCCGCCCAGTTCGTCCGGGAACACGCGCACCGCATGTCGGCCACGGGGCGCGCACGCCTCCGCGAGGCATCCGGTCCGGTCTGGCGCCGCGCGGAGGGGGCGCGACCGGAAGGAACGGGAAGCGCCCATGGACGCATGCGCCGAGGGCCCGGCGCGGCGGGCGGCGATGAACGCACCACCGATCCGGGCCGCAGCGCCCCGCGGGCGCGGGCGCCGCGACGGTCCGGCGGTCACGCACCCCGCCTCGTGTCCCGGGCGGCCCGGCACCCGACCCCCTCGGCCTCGAGGCCGAAGACCCTGCCGGTGCCGGGCGGGTCATCGACCGCGTGGACATCCATGCCGTGAGTGGTCTTCTCGGACACACAAGCCCTTCGGTCGCGGGTTCCGCGTGGTGATCGATCGATGACGCTAGGCGATCTCCGTTCCGGGTGGCCAGGGAAGAACACGCCAGACTCCCCGGCCTTTCGGGCCCGGAGCGGGAGCAACGCGTGAAGCCCGGGGCCGACCGCGCCTGCCGCATCGGACGACGCTCGCCCTGCGGTGCCACGGGAAACACACCGGAATGGTCCGGCGAGTCCGGTCGCGAACGGCCCTTCCGGGCCCCGGAAGGCGTGTGGGTGGACATGGGGGTCGGGTCCGGAGGGACGAGGTCCCTGCCGGGCCGCCGGCCTGGGGCGCGGGCCGGGGCGCGGTGCTCCGCGCCTCGCCCCGAACGGCTTCGGGGCGAGGCTCGATCGGCCTGCCCCCGGTGGCCGCTCGCGTCCGCCCCGGCGGAGGCGGGGTCGGAGCTCACTGACGCGGCGCCCTTCCCCGGGACCGACTCGCTCCCGCCCCCGGATCCGGGACTTCCGGTCGCGCGAAGCGGCACGAGTGCGAATCAGCCGGAAGAGGTCCGTTCCCCCGGTCCGGAACCGTGCGACCGATCGTTTCCTCGGGCTGCCGGGCCGCCGGGGCTCCTGCGCGGCGTCAGCGCGCCGCCGGGCCGCTGACCGGTTCCGGCGTGACGTCGGAACGGCCGCTGAGTGCCGCGTACAGCAGCAGCGAGGAGGCGAGGCCGACCGCCCAGCCGTAGTCCGCGAGCGGTTTCAGGAACGGGACGATCCCGTCGGCCGGGAACGGTCCCTCTCCGGGGGCGGAGTGCGAGCCGCCGATCGCGAGGACCCCGCCGACGGCGAAGGCGAGGACGGCCCGCCAGTTCCAGCCGTTGACGTACCAGTAACGGCCGCCGGGGCGGTAGAGGTCCGGGAGGTCGAGCACGGTGCGGCGGACGATCCAGTAGTCGGCGATCAGGATGCCCGCGACCGTACCGAGCAGTCCGCCGACCAGTCCGAGCCAGGTGAAGATGTACAGCTCGGGGGTCTCGGTGAGCTTCCACGGCATGATGACGACGCCGACGACCCCCGTGATCAGCGCCCCGGTACGGAAGCTGATGAGCCGTGGCGCGAGGTTCGCCAGGTCGTACGCCGGTGACACCACGTTCGCCGCGATGTTCACGGAGACCGTCGCGACCAGCACCGTCACCAGGCCGAAGAGCAGCCCGAAGACGTTGTCGGTGCGTGCCACCAGCTGGACCGGGTCCCAGATCGCCTCGCCGTAGACGGCCTGCGATCCGGAGGTGACCAGGACCGAGAGCAGGGCGAAGAACGTCATGGTGGTCGGCAGGCCGAGCGCCTGGCCCCGGATCTGGGCGCGCTGCCCGGCCCCGAACCGGGTGAAGTCGGGGATGTTCAGCGAGAGCGTGGCCCAGAACGCGATCATGCCCATCAGCGAGGGGAAGAAGACCGGCCAGAACTCCCGCCCCCAGCCGAGCTTCGACGGCTGGTCGAGCAGCGGACCGAAACCGCCCGCCTTGACCGCGATCCAGACCAGGAGCACCACGGCACCGACGATCACGAACGGCGCCGCCCAGTTCTCGAACCGCCGCAGGGCGTCCATCCCCCGGTAGATGATGGCGAGTTCGAGCGCCCAGAAGAGCACGAAGCAGAGCCAGAGGGTCCACGGCTGGCCGCCGATCTCGGACGCCTTCGCCCAGCCGCCGAAGATCTTTCCCAGCAGGGTGAAGATGCCGACGCCGCCGATCCAGGTCTGGATGCCGAACCAGGCGCAGGCCACCGCGGCCCGGATCAGCGCGGGCAGATTGGCGCCCCGCAGCCCGAACGAGGCGCGGGCCAGCACGGGGAAGGGGATGCCGTACTTGGGCCCGGCGTGCCCGGTGAGCAGCATCGGCCCGAGCACGATCAGGTTGGCCAGGGCGATGGTGAACACGGCCTGTTTCCAGTCCATGCCGAGCGCCACGAGCCCGGAGGCGAGCAACCAGGAGGGGATGTTGTGGGCCATCCCCACCCAGAGTGCGGCGAAGTTGTACGTCGTCCAGCGGCGCCGTTCCAGGGGGACGGGCAACAGGTCCGCGTTGACGAACCGGTTGTCGGCCGGAACGGCGCCGGGGTCGAGCCCGACGCGCCCGGTGGGGCCGGGGGCGCCGGGTATCGGACCCTGCGGCGGGGGCGGTGGAACGGTCGAGGTCATGGCGGCTGGACCCTTCGCTCGGGAGCGGTGCCGTGCGGGGCGGGCGGGGCGCGTACAACCGTGGGGGGCGGTGGTGCGGGGGAGGTCAGTCGGTGAGGGCGGGGATGATCCGTGCGCCGTAGGCGTCGATGGTCTCCTCCCGCGCGTCGTGCATGTCGTACACGGCGAACTGGTCGACGCCCAGGTCCTTCAGATGGCGGAGCTTCTCGATGTGCGCCTCGGCGGGGCCCAGCAGGCAGAACCGGTCGACGATCTCGTCCGGCACGAAGGCGGTGTCGGGGTTCCCGGCCCGGCCGTGGTGGCTGTAGTCGTAGCCCTGGCGGTCCTTGATGTACGCGGTGAGTTCCTCCGGGACCATGCCGGAGTGCTCGCCGTACCGGGTGACCAGGTCGGCCACGTGGTTGCCGACCATGCCGCCGAACCAGCGGCACTGGTCCCGGGCGTGGGCCAGCGCGTCCGGCGAGTCGTCGGCGGTGACGTAGGCGGGGGCTGCGACGCAGATGGTCACGGCGTCCGGGTCGCGGCCCGCCCGTGCCGCGGCGTCCCGTACCGCCTTGACCATCCACTCGGTCAGGAACGGGTCGGCGAGCTGGAGGATGAAGCCGTCGGCCTTCTGCCCGGCCAGCGCGAGGGCCTTCGGGCCGTAGGCGCCCATCCAGACGGGCAGCCGGCCGTCCTTCACCCAGGGGATGCGGACCGGCTGTCCGTCGACGGTCGTCTCGCGGCCCTCCGCGAGGTCGCGGATGACGTCGATGGCCTCACCGAGGCGGGCGAGCGTGTTGGGCCTGCGGCCGGCGACGCGCATGGCGGAGTCGCCGCGTCCGATGCCGCAGACGGTGCGGTTGCCGTACATGTCGTTGAGGGTGGCGAAGGTGGAGGCGGTCACCTCCCAGGTGCGGGTGCCGGGGTTGGTGACCATGGGGCCGACGACGAGCCGCTCGGTGTGCTCGAGGATGCGGCTGTAGATGACGAAGGGTTCCTGCCAGAGCACCGCCGAGTCGAAGGTCCAGCCGTAGCGGAAGCCGTTGTGTTCGGCGCGGCGCATCAGCTCGACGACTGCCGAGGCGGGCGGGTCGGTCTGGAGGACGATTCCGAAGTCCATGCGGTGCTCCTAGTCGAGGTACTGACAGGTGGCGCGCGGGGTGTAGACGCCGTGTCCGGACCGGCCGGTGAACGTCCGTCCGGCGATGACGGGTTCGCCGCGCGACAGGACGGTCTCGACCCGGCCGGTGACCCGCTTTCCCTCGTACGCCGAGTAGTCGACGTTCATGTGGTGGGTCTTCGCGGAGATGGTCTGCTCGGCCGTGGGGTCGTAGATGACGATGTCGGCGTCGGCACCCGGGGCGATGGTGCCCTTCCTCGGGTAGAGGCCGAACATCCGGGCCGGGGAGGCGCAGGCGATCTCGATCCAGCGGCGGCGGGAGATGCGGCCCTCCACCACCGCCTGGTGCAGGAGGTCCATCCGGTTCTCCACCCCGGGCATGCCGTTGGGGATCTTCGAGAAGTCGCCTCGGCCCATCTCCTTCTGCCCCGAGAAGCAGAAGGGGCAGTGGTCGGTGGAGACGACCTGGAGTTCGTTGTTCCGGAGCCCGCGCCAGAGCGCTTCCTGGTGCTCCTTGGGCCGCAGCGGGGTGGAGCAGACGTACTTGGCGCCCTCGAAGTCCGGCTCGGCGAGGTTGTCGGTGGACAGGAAGAGGTACTGCGGGCAGGTCTCGCCGAAGACCGGAAGTCCCTTGTGACGGGCGGCGGCGAGCTCGGCGACGGCCTCGTCGGCGGAGACGTGCACGACGTAGAGCGGGGCCCCGGCGACCCGGGCGAGCTGCACGGCGCGGTGGGTGGCCTCGGCCTCCAGTGCGACCTTGCGCACGTCGCCGTGGTAGCGCGGGTCGGTGCGGCCCTCGGCGAGGGCCTGTTCGACGAGTACGTCGATGGCGATGCCGTTCTCCGCGTGCATCATGATCAGGCCGCCGTTGTGGGAGGCCCGTTGCATGGCGCGCAGGATCTGGCCGTCGTCGCTGTAGAAGACGCCCGGGTAGGCCATGAACAGCTTGAAGGAGGTGACGCCCTCCGCGACGAGCAGGTCCATCTCCTTGAGCGAGGACTCGTTCACGTCGGAGAGGATCATGTGGAAGGCGTAGTCGACGGCGCACTTGCCGTCGGCCTTCTCGTACCAGGCGTCGAGCCCTTCGCGGACCGGGCGGCCCACGGACTGGATGGCGAAGTCGACGATGGTGGTGGTGCCGCCCCAGGCGGCGGCCCGGGTGCCGGTCTCGAAGGTGTCGGCGGCCTGGGTGCCGCCGAACGGCATCTCCATGTGCGTGTGCGCGTCGACACCGCCCGGGATCACGTATCTGGCGGTGGCGTCGATCCTCCGGTCGGCGCTCCAGCCGTCGGCCGCGTCGCTGCCGTGCTCGGCGAGCGCCACGACGCGGCCGCCCTCGATGAGTACGTCGGCGTGGATTTCGTCGGACGCGGTGATGACGAGACCGCCGTGGATGACGGTGCGGCTCATGTACCCCTCCTCACTGTGGCGGAATGGGTCTACGCACGTAGAAGTGGTGCGTGTGAAGAACGTAGAAGTGGGTTACCCACTGTGGCAATACCGCTGCCGACAACCGCTGAAGACGTTTCTGTTTCCCGCGTCCGGCACTCCACCGGCCCACAGCCGCGGACGCGGCCGGGGCCGCCAGAAGATAACGGAATGGTGACGGGTCTGGTCCAGATGTTGGGTACGGTTCACACGCCCGTCCCTTGTCCGGGGTGGTCCGCTCACCACCGGGGGCGAGTCTCGGACCCATCACCGGACTCCCCCGTTCGTCCGGTGCCACCGACCGATCCCGGAGGATCACGTGTCACTGCCGCGCTCCGCGCGTACGGTGCTGGCCGCCGCCACCGTCGCCGCCGTCGCCCTTCCGCTCGCCGCCACCACCGCACAGGCCCAGGACCGGGCGGCCCCGGCCGCCGCCTCCCCGTACGCCGGTCTGCCGTCCGGCACCAAGCAGGCGAAGACCCTGGTCATCGGCATCGACGGAGCCACCTTCGACGCCTTCTCGCGCGCCGACGTCCCGCGCATCGAACAGCTGATGACCCAGGGGCTGACCGCCCGGAGCAATCTCTACGCCGACCCGATGGCCCCCACCGTCTCCGGCGCCGGCTGGTCGTCGATCGCCACCGGTGTCTGGCCCGACAAGCACAACGTGAAGGACAACAACTTCACCAACCCGAACTACGGCCGCTACCCGGACTACGCGACCCGGCTGGAGACCGCCGACCCGGCCACCTCCACCCTGGTCGTCGGCACCTGGAACCCCATCCCCCAGACCGTCTTCGGCGCGAAGACCGATCTGCGCATCGCGGGCGGCAACGACGAGGGCACCACCTCCAAGGCCGCCGACTACCTCGCCAGGGGCAACCCCGACTCCACCTTCGTCCACCTCGACGAGGTCGACGGAGCGGGCCACAGCACCGGCTCGTCGAGCGCCGCCTACCTCAAGGCCCTGGGCACCGCCGACGCCCAGGTCGGCCGGCTCCTGGACGCCGTCGCCTCGCGGCCCACGTACGCGCAGGAGGACTGGCTCGTCGTCGTCACCGCCGACCACGGACACACCCCCACCGGCGGCCACGGCGGCAACTCCCCGCTGGAGCGCGGCACGTTCGTGATCGCCAAGGGCAAGGGCATCGCCCCCGGCTCGGTGCGCCACGACGTGAAGATCACCGACATCGCACCCACCGTACTGCGCCACGAGGGCGTCGCCACCGACCCCGCCTGGGACCTGGACGGCACCTCGCTCGCCGAGCCGAGGACGGACGCCTTCGACGCACTGCGCCCCGCGCTGCGCGGGCCCGTCGACGAGACCAAGCTCCCGGCCGACGCCAAGGGCTGGACGAACACCGCCCCCGAGGGCTGGTCCATCGACAACACGAAGATGCCGTCCGGCGGCGTCACCGAGTGGCGCGGCTGGGCCTTCGCCACGGACGAGTTCTGGACCAACGCCGAGCGCGGCCAGGGCCGCGAGACCAACGTCCGCGCCCGTGACGTGTTCGCGGTCGCCGACTCCGACGAGTGGGACGACAAGGCACACGGCACCGGACAGTTCGACTCCACCCTGGTCAGCCCCGCGTACCCGCTGAACGGGGCGGCGACGGCCACCGTCTCGTACGCGACGAACTACCGGGTCGACGGCCCGCAGACCGGCGATGTGTACGTCTCGTACGACGGCGGCGCCCCGCGGCTCGTGAAGTCGTACCGGGCGAACGCCAACACGGTCGAGCGCCTGGAGCTGGCCGTTCCGGCGGGCGCGCGGACCGCCCGGCTGAGCTTCCGCTACACCGGCACGAACAGCGCCTTCTGGACCGTCGACCAGGTCGCCTTCGGCCAGCCCAACCCGCCCTCGCAGCTCGCCGTCGCGTCGCTGGGCGCCGACACCGTGCTCCTCGGCCGCCCCGGCTCCGACTCGCCCTGGAAGGTCACCGCCAACGGCGTGGTGCGCACCGCCCAGGGCGCGCCGGTGAAGGGAGCCGAGGTCACCGCGGAGCTGACGGCCGGCGGCCGGGTGGAGCGGCTGACCGGCAGCACGAAGAAGGACGGCTCGGTCCGGTTCAAGACCACGGTGCCCCGGGGCGTAGCCAAGGCCTCGCTGAAGATCACCGAGGTGCGCTACCGGGACCTCGCCTACTACGGCGAGCTGGACCGGGTCCGCACCCTGGACCTCGCACGTCCCACCGGCAACCGCGGCTGACCACCCGGCCGGGCCCCGGAACCGTTCTCCGGGGCCCGGCCCTCCGGCTCAGTCCGCGGCCCGCAGCGCCTCCCCCAGGATCTCCGCGCCTTCCTCCGCCTCGGCGACGGTGAGCGAGAGGGGCGGTGCGATCCGCAGCACGCTGGTGTTGTGGCCACCGCCCTTGCCGATCAGGAGGCCGCCCTCGCGGGCCGCTTCGAGCACCGCCGCGGCCGCCGCCGGGTCCGCCTCATCGGTGCCGGGCCGGACCAGCTCGATGCCGATCATCAGGCCCCGGCCCCGCACCTCGCGTACCCGCTCCGAGCCCGCGGCGACCGCCCGCAGCCGCTCGATCAGCAGACCGCCGACGCGCCGGGCGTTGCCCTGGAGGTCGTGCTCCAGCAGGTACGAGAGGTTGGCCAGCCCGGCCGCCATGGTGACCGGCGAGCCGCCGAAGGTCGAGATGGAGTTGGCGTCCAGGCAGTTCATGACCTCGGCGCGGGCCACGACACCGCCGATCGACATCCCGTTGCCGATGCCCTTGGCGAAGGTGAGGATGTCCGGCGGCCCGTTCTCGCCGTGTGCCTGCCAGCCCCAGAAGTGCTCGCCGGTGCGGCCCCAGCCGGTCTGCACCTCGTCGGAGATCCACAGCACCCCGTGCCGGTCCAGGACCCGCCGGAACGCCGCGTACAGGCCGTCCGGCGGTGAGGTGAAGCCGCCGACGCCCTGGACGGGTTCGGCGATCAGGGCGGCCGGTGTCCGGGTGTGCCCGAGCAGGTCCTCCAGGTCGGCGACGCATGCCTGGATGAACTCCGCGTCGCTCAGGTGCGCGTAGGGGCCCCGGGTGCGGACGCCGCCGTGCACGTAGAGCGTCTGGAGCGGCGAGAGACCGGTGGGCGACCAGGCGTTGTTGCCGGTGATGGAGACCGCGGAGAAGGACCGGCCGTGGTAGCTGTTGCGCATCGCGAGGATCTGGTTCGAGCGGCGGTACGCGGTGGCGAGCAGCAGCGCCGTGTCGTTGGCCTCGGTGCCGGAGGTGGTGAAGAAGACCCGGGCGTCCGGGATGCCGGAGAGCGTGGCGACGCGTTCGGCCAGCTCGATCATCGGCCGGTTGAGGTAGAGCGTGGAGCTGTGGATGATCCGGCCGGCCTGCTCGGAGACCGCCTTGGTCACCTCGGGCAGGGCGTGGGCGGTCATGGTGGTGAGGATGCCGCCGAAGAAGTCGAGGTAGCGCCTGCCGTCGGCGTCCCAGACGTGGCGGCCCTCGCCGTGCGTGATCTCCAGGGGCTGCTTGTAGTAGAGCGCCAGCCAGTCGGGGCTGACGGCGAGATGGCGGTGGTGCAGACTGCTCACTGCTCCACCAGTCCCTCGTACGCGTCGGGGCGGCGGTCGCGGTAGAACGCCCACTGCTGGCGGACCTCGTCGATGAGGCCGAAGTCGAGGTCGCGTACGACGAGTTCCTCCTCCTTGTCCCCAGCGGTCTCGCCCACGAACTGTCCGCGGGGGTCGACGAAGTAACTGGTCCCGTAGAAGTCGTTGTCGCCGTACTCCTCCTGGCCGACGCGGTTGATCGCGGCGATGAAGTACTCGTTGGCGACGGCCGCGGCGGGCTGTTCCAGCTGCCACAGGTAGGCGGACAGGCCGCGCGAGGTGGCGGACGGGTTGTAGACCAACTGGGCGCCGTTGAGGCCGAGCTGGCGCCAGCCCTCGGGGAAGTGGCGGTCGTAGCAGATATAGACGCCGACCTTGCCGACGGCGGTGTCGAACACCGGCCAGCCGACGTTGCCGGGCTTGAAGTAGTACTTCTCCCAGAATCCCTTGACCTGCGGGATGTGGTGCTTGCGGTACTTTCCGAGATAGGAGCCGTCGGCATCGATCACGGCGGCGGTGTTGTAGTAGAAGCCGGACTGCTCGACCTCGAATACCGGTACGACGATCACCATGCCGGTCTCGCGGGCGAGCTCCCGCATCCTGCTGACGGTGGGACCGTCCGGGACGGCCTCGGCCCAGCGGTAGTGCTCGGCCTCCTGCACCTGGCAGAAGTAGGGGGCGTTGAACACCTCCTGGAAACCGATGATCTTCGCACCCTGCCGGGCGGCCTCGCGGGCATGTTCCTCATGCTTGGCGATCATGGATTCGGTGTCGCCGGTCCAGGTCGCCTGGACGAGTGCGGCGCGAACGACTGGGGACATGAGCTGCTCCTTCGACACGGCGTCAGAGAGCCTCAACGCATTTCTACGCCCGTAGACACGTGCGTAGAGGAGAACGTAAGCCCCGTCCCACAGCGGGGCAAGACCATCGCCGCGAACCGGCGGAGTCGATCATGTTTCACACCCGTGCGGTCCACATGCGTGTCCCTCCCCGCTCCCGGGCCACCGAGCCCGCGCACCGGTTTGTATTCTCGGCCGGAGCCCCCGTACGAGCGGTACCCGCGAGAGGATCCACCATGACCAGCGAACCGACCCCCGACGCACTGCCCGGACTCCTGGAACGGGCCCGGCAGGACCACCGGGACCTGGTGGGACTCGGGCTCTCGCTCGACCTCACCCGCGGCAAGCCGGCCCCCGCCCAGCTGGACCTCTCCGAGGAGCTGCTGAGCCTGCCCGGCACCGGGCACCACACCGCCGCCGACGGCACGGACGTACGCAATTACGGCGGTCTCCAGGGGCTGCCCGAGCTGCGGGAGATCTTCGCCGGGGTGCTCCAGGTGCCGGCCGGCCAGCTGCTCGCGGCCGGGAACTCCAGCCTGGAGCTGATGCACGACTGCCTGGTGCACGCGCTGCTGAGCGTGCTGCCGGGGGCGGCCTCGCGGTGGGTGGACCAGGAGCGGATCGCGTTCCTGTGCCCGGTGCCCGGCTACGACCGGCACTTCGCGCTCTGCGAGCGGTTCGGCATCGACATGATCCCGGTCCCGATGGCCGCCGACGGCCCGGACATGGACGTCGTCGAAGCGCTCGTCGCCGAGGACCCCGCGGTCAAGGGCATCTGGTGCGTACCGAAGTACAGCAACCCCGACGGCGTCTGCTACAGCGACGCGACCGTGGCCCGGCTCGCCGCGATGAGCACCGCCGCTCCCGACTTCCGGATCTTCTGGGACAACGCCTACGCCGCCCACCACCTCACCGACGAGCCCGTCGAGATCGCCGATCTGCTCGCCGCCTGCGCCGGGGCGGGCACCCCGGACCGGGCCTTCGTCTTCGGCTCCACCTCGAAGATCACCACGGCGGGCTCGGGCGTCGCGTTCTTCGGCTCGTCCCCGGCGAACGTCCAGTGGCTGCTCGGCAACAACGCCAAGCGCTCGATCGGCCCGGACAAGGTGAACCAGCTGCGGCACGTGATGTTCCTGCGTGACGCCGACGGGGTGCGCTACCACATGGAGCGCCAGCGCGCCCTGCTCCAGCCCAAGTTCGAGGCGGTGGCCCGGATTCTGGAGGCGGAGCTCGGCGGCACGGGACTCGCGTCCTGGACCTCGCCCGGGGGCGGCTACTTCGTCACCCTGGAGGTGCCGGACGGCTGCGCCCGGGAGGTCGTGCGCCGGGCCGCCGAGGCGGGCATCGTACTGACCCCCGCCGGTGCCACGCACCCGTACGGCGAGGACCCGCGCGACGCGGTCATCCGGATCGCGCCCAGCTACCCGGGGCTCGCGGAGCTGGAGAAGGCGATCGAGGGGCTGACCGTCTGCGTGCGTCTGGTGGGGTACGAGAAGCTGGCCGGCTGAGCCCGCCCCCACCCTCCCCCTTCGTCAACTCTCCTGACATTTCCTCCCGTTCGGGTGATGTGTGGTGTCGCACGGAGTATCCGGGGCCGCCTGGGCAGTTCTCCAGGGGACCGAAATCCGGAAAAGAAGGGGAAGTGGTGGGACTGTCACGCGATCTCGGGCGCGCCATCAGCGAGGGGCCGACACCGGCCGACGCTGCGGGCGCGCCCGCTCTGCCGTATCCGAGCGGCTGGTCCGCGCTCGCGTTCTCCGACGAGCTGCGGCCAGGCACCGTCCTCACCCGGCCGCTGGCCGGCCAGGACGTGGTGCTTTACCGGCTCGGTTCGGGCGCGGTGCGGGCCATCCGGCCGTACTGTCCGCATCTGGGGGCCCACTTGGGGCTGGCGAAGGTCGAGGGGGACGATCTGGTCTGCCCCTTCCACTTCTTCGCCTTCGGCCCGGACGGCAGCTGTGTGCGCACGGGGTACGACACGGCCCCGCCGAGGTCGCCGCTGTCGCAGCTGCCGGTGATGGAGGTCAACGGGGCGGTGTTCGTCTGGCGGCACCACGACGGCCGCGAGCCGGACTGGTCGATTCCGAAGTGGCATGTGATCGGTCACCGGCCTTCGCGCAGCGCGGCCTGGGAGCTGGCCGGCAATGTCCAGGAGGTCATCGAGAATTCGGTGGACCTCGGGCATTTCGCCACCCTGCACGGCTGGAGCAAGGCCGAGATCGGCGGCCCCGTGGAGTACGACGAAGCGAAGTTCCATGTCTCGATGCGCGCTCATGAGTCGGCGCCGATGCTGGGCGATTTCGTCGTCCACGTGGAGGTGGACGGTTACGGGCTCGGCTGCCTGCACGCCGATGTGTACACACCCCGGCTGGGGCTGCGGATGTGCACGATGGTGCTGCCGACGGCGATCGCGCCGAACCGGATGCAGTTCCGGCAGCTCAATCGCATCGCCTTCGACGAGCCGTCCCGGCTGCCGGGTCCGCTCGCACGCACGGTGAGCCGGACCGCGGCCCGGCTGCTGGACCGGGCCGTCTTCCGCTCCAGCTGCGAGTTCACCGCCGCCGACTTCCCGATCTGGCACCACAAGGAGTACCGGCAGCCACCCGGGCTGGCCGCCGGTGACGGCCCGATCGGCCCGTTCCGCCGCTGGGCGCGCCGGTTCTACCCGGCACCGGCGGACGGCGGACGGACGACGCTGATCGACCTGATCAAGCAGCCGGGTGGGGTCGAGGTGTCCTGAGACCGGCCCCGCTCGGCCGCGACCGGCCCCGGCTCCCGTGCGCTTCGGGGGCCGGGGCCGTTCCTATCCCGCCAGCGGGACCACGTCCGGCTCGGGGGCGCAGCGGGTGAGGATCTCGTCCATCGACAGGCCGAGCGCACCGGCCAGGGCCGCGACGGTGAAGAAGGCCGGGGTCGGGGCGCGGCCCGTCTCGATCTTGCGGAGCGTTTCGGCGGAGATTCCGGCGCTCGCCGCGATCTCGACCATGCTGCGTCCGCCGCGCGCCGCGCGCAGCAGCTCGCCGAGGCGCTCGCCGCGGCGGCGCTCTTCCGGGGTCAGGGGAGTTCGAACCATGCCGTCATTCTAATACCGCTTAGACCGGTATAGTAATTGGCATGGTGCAACTCAAGACGGACACATCCATCGATGCCATGCGCGAGACCGGCCGGGTCGTGGCCCAGCTCCTGACCTCCGTACGGCAGGCCGCGACGGTCGGCGTCCCGCTGCGCGAACTGGACGAGGTGGCCCGCGAGGTACTGCGGGACGCGGGCGCCGGTTCGCCCTTCCTGAACTACCGGCCGCACTTCGCGCCCACGCCCTTCCCCGCCGTGATCTGCGCGTCGGTGAACGACGCCATCGTCCACGGCATCCCCACCGACCAGCGGCTGCGCGACGGTGACCTGGTCAGCATCGACGCGGGCGCGACCCTGGGCGGCTGGGCCGGTGACTCGGCGGTCAGCTTCACCGTCGGCCGGGCCCGGCCCGCCGACACCCGGCTCGTCGAAACGGCCTTCGCGGCGCTGGAGGCGGGCATCGCGGCGGCGGTCGTCGGCAACCGCATCGGCGACATCGCGCATGCGATCGGCACGGTCTGCCGGAGCGCCGGATACGGCATCCCGGAAGGCTTCGGCGGCCACGGCATCGGCCGGTCGATGCACGAGGACCCGGCCGTCCCCAACGAGGGACGGCCGGGCCGGGGCCTGCCGCTGCGGCACGGGATGGCGCTGGCCATCGAGCCGATGCTGATCGGCGGCGGAACGGACGACTACTACGCGGACCGGGACGGCTGGACGCTGCGTACCACCGACGGCAGCCGCGCCGCGCACGCCGAGCACACGGTGGCGATCACCGACGACGGCCCGCGGGTCCTCACCGCGCTGTGACCGCCCCGGCCCGGGGCGCCGGATCTAGTTGTTCTGGAGGAACTGCTTGGCCAGGGCGTCCCCGGCGGTGACGGCGGCGCTGTGGCTCTCGATCGGCGACACCTGGGAGTTCTTGAACAGGATGTACGTGACGCCGGATTCGGCGCCGCCGGTCTCCGGGTCCGGGTCGATCCCGAGGGCCTTGGCGGTGGCGTAGGACGCCTCGCCGATGATCTGGCTGGGGCCGGTGTCGCCGACGACCGCGTACTCGACCTTGTTGTTGTAGATCACGGCGACGACGCCGCCGCCCTTGATGCCCGAGTCGCCGTACTTCCAGATGCTGCTGGCGCTGGGCACGACCACGTACGGGAGCTTCTCGGCGTTCAGCGGCTTTCCGGCGGAGGTCTCGAACGCCGTCCCGTTCTGGAACCACGGGTCGGTGTCCTCGTTGCAGGCGGCGGTGATCTCGCCGTCGCAGTCGATGTCCATGTCGGCCTTCCAGAACACGGCGCCGTTCTTGCCGCAGACCGGGACGGTCGCCGACGTCTCCTCGTCCGTGCGGTACTTGCCGTTGGATATCTGCGAGCAGGACGTGACCTTGGCCAGCAGGTCGGCCGCGCTGACGGTGCCCTCCTTGATGCCCGGACCGGCGTGGGCCGCCGGGGCCATTGCCGCGGTGGCGAGCAGGGCGGCGGCGGAGGTGGCGGCGAGGGCGAGCGTTCGAGTACGCACAGTGGGGGTGCCCCTTCAATAGGAAACTTTCCTTACCGGCGGGCCACAACATGGCCCCGGCCGGCCGCCGCCGTCAAGACCGCGGGCTGGTTCCGGTGCGCGTCAACGCCCGGAACCAGCCCCTTGCCGCTCAACCTTGTTGACGTACCGTCAGGGACGTCCGGCCGGCCTCACGACCATGGCCGATCCGCCGCCGCGGCGCACCTTCTCCGCGGCCGCCAGCCAGCGCCCGTCCGGCAGCCTCTGCACGCCCGTCGCCGCCCCGATCTCGGGGTTGAGCTTGAAAGCGTGGCCCAGCGACTCCAGTTGCGCCCGGAGCGGGCTGTTCCACAGCTCCGGTTCGAGCTCCGTCGTCGGCGCGTTGCGCTGGCTGGCGCGCGGCGCCGCGATGGCGTCGACCAGCGGGAGCCCCCGGTCGACGGTGCCGAGGAGCGACTGGAGCACCGTCGTGATGATCGTGGCGCCACCGGGCGACCCCAGGGCCAGCACCGGCCTGCCGTGCTTCAGCACGATCGTCGGCGAGATGGACGAACGCGGCCGCTTGCCCGGACCGGGCAGGTTCGGGTCATACACCGCGGGGTCGGCGGGCGCGAACGAGAAGTCCGTGAGCTCGTTGTTGAGCAGGAAGCCGCGGCCCGGCACGGTGATGCCGCTGCCGCCGGTCTGCTCGATCGTCAGCGTGTACGCGACGACGTTGCCCCACTTGTCGGCCACGGTCAGATGGGTGGTGTTCTCCCCCTCGTACGTGGTCGGGGCGGCCCTGCCTCCACTCGCGCAGTCGGCCGGGTGCCTCGGGTCGCCCGGGGCGAGCGGGCTGGTCAGTACGGCGTCGTCCCTGATCAGGCACTCCCGCGCGTCGGCGAACCGCTGACCGAGCAGTTCCCGGGTCGGCACGTCCTCGAAGGCCGGGTCGCCCACCCAGCGGCCCCGGTCCGCGAACGCGATCCGGCTGGCCTCGATGTAGCGGTGCAGGTACCGGGCCTCGCTCAGCTTCGAGAGGTCCGTGGACTCCAGGATGTTGAGCGCCTCGCCGACGCTCGTGCCGCCGGAGGAGGAGGGCGCCATGCCGTAGACGTCGAGGCCCCGGTAGCCGACCCTGGTCGGTGCCTGCCGCAGCGCCCGGTAGGAGCGCAGGTCCTTCGCGGTCAGGTCGCCGGGGCGCACCACGCGGGTGGCGTCCGGGTCGACGGGCGGCTTGCGGACGGTCCGTACGATGTCGTCGGCCAGCTCGCCCCGGTACAGCCCGTCGACGCCCTCGCGGCCCACCTGCTCATAGGTGCGGGCCAGGTCGGGGTTCTTGAAGACGGAGCCGACCACCGGCAGTTCGCCGCCGGGCAGGAAGAGCTTGCGGGTCGCCGGGAAGTCGGCGAATCTGGCCTGATTGCCCTCGGTCTGCGAGCGGAAGGTGCTGTCGACGACGAAGCCGTCCCGGGCGAGCCGCTCGGCCGGTTTCAGGACCTGCCGCAGCGGCTTGCTGCCCCAGGTCCGGAGCGCGGTGTCCCAGGTGGCCGGGGTGCCGGGGGTGCCCACGGCCAGTCCGCTGGTCACTGCCTGGTCGAAGGAGAGCGGCTTGCCGTTCTCCAGGAAGAGTGACGAGTCCGCGCTGCGTGGGGCGGTCTCCCGGCCGTCGATCGTCTCCACGGCGTGCCGCCCGGCGTCGTAGTACACGAAGTAGCCGCCACCGCCGAGGCCTGCCGAATAGGGCTCGGTCACGCCGAGCGCGGCCGCGGTCGCCACCGCCGCGTCCACCGCGTTGCCGCCCTTGCGCAGCACCTCGATGCCGGCCGCCGACGCGTCCGCGTCGACGCTGGCCACCGCGCCTCCGTACCCCACCGCCACGGGCGACTTGGGCGGCGCCTCGGGCGCCCGCGCGGACGCGGCCGGGGCGGCTGCGCCCATGGCGGCGACAGTGGCGAGAACAGCCGGTAAAGCGACATTTCGCGCGATGGAACGTCTCATACCCACCTCCAGTGCGGGGTCGTCCGCGCAGGGTAACGCCGGGCCGCCCGCGCCGTCAGGTCCGCCGTGATGCCGTTTCCCGGCGCCCGCTAGCATGCCCGCCCATGAGTGACGACGTACGCAACATCGTGCTGGGCGTGATAGCCGCCGGCGTCAGTGCCGCGCTGGGCTGGCTCGCCCGCACCTATCTCTGGCGCCGCAGACTCCGGCGCAAGCAGGCCTTCTTCGGACTGCCGGGCAATTCCGAGTGTCTGCTCGTCGTCAACCGCGACGCGGGCGGCGACGGTTCCGTCCACCGTCACGACGTCTTCGCGCTGCTGGAGCTCTCCGCGCTCATCAAGGACTGCTCGGCCCACGCGCAGATCCTCTCGCACGACGTCGCGCAGCAGGGCTTCGGCGAGCGCACCGAATTCTGCGTGGGCGGCCCGGTCTCCAACCGCCGGATGGCCGCCCATCTGCATTCGCTGCTGCCCGGGGTGAGGGTGAACACCGACCCCGCGCCCGGCCCCGACCGCAACGCCTTCCAGATCGGCTCGGAGCGCTACCGGGTCGAGAAGGGGGTCGCCGAGTACGTGCTGCTGGCGCGGCTGACGGCCGGTCAGGACACGCGGCCCGTCTTCCTCTTCTGCGGGCAGCAGGCCATCACCAACCAGGCGGCCTCCCGCTACCTCTCCCGCAACTACGAGAAGCTGGCCCGCAAGCACGGCAACAACAGCTTCTGCCTGCTGCTGAAGGTGGTCAACTCCCAGGCGTACGGCCCCGATGTGGTCGAGGTGGTCGCGGACGTGACCCGCGCCGCGCAGTCCCCCGTACCGGCTCCGCGCAACTCGCACCGGGCTCCCTGACCGCCCGGCGGTCCCGGTCCAGCGCACCGCCGGACCGGAGCGCGGGCTCAGGCCCGCCGCAGCCGCGCCCGGCCCGCCCCGATCGCGGCACTGACTTCCCGCAGCCGCAACGGGCGGGCCAGCAGGGCCACGGTGAGCAGCAGGACGAGGGTGCCCGCGCCCAGCGCCGCGAAGTCCCCGGCCCCGGCGCAGGCCCGCGCCGTCAGGTATCCCAGCAGTCCCGCGGGCACCACCGCCACCACCAGCCGCAGCTGTGCCGCCAGCGCTGCCGAGCGCAGTGGCGAGGTCCCGGCGCCGAGCCTTCGGTGCAGCACGTACGCGGTTGCGGCGAAGCCCGCGAACAGTGCCACGGTGTAGCCCCCGGCCATTCCCGTGACGGCCCAGCGGGGCGGCAGCAGCAGATACGCGGCGGCCGCGAGCCCGGCGTTGAGCGCGGCGATCACCAGGTTGAGGAGGAAGGGCGTTCGGGTGTCGCTCATCGCGTAGAAGGCCCGGGAGAGCACGTACTGCCCCGAGTAGGCGACGAGGCCGGGGGCGAACGCCATGGTCATGCCCGCCATCACGGCGATGTCGGCGTCGCCGGTCCGCCCGTACCCGTAGACCGCGCCCATCGCCCACGGTGCCAGCGCGAAGAGCAGGGCCACCGCGGGTATCACCAGGGCGGCCGAGGTGCGCAGGGCGTACGAGACGTCGCGGCGCAGCGCGGGCAGGTCCCGGTCGGCGGCGGCCCGGCTCATCCGGGGCATCAGCGCGGTCACCAGCGAGACGGTCACGATGCCGTGCGGGACCACCCAGAGCTGGAAGGCGTAGCTGTACGCGGTGTACCCGGCGCCGCCCGCCGCCCCCTGGTGCTCGGCGCGCAGGCCGACGGTGGTGGAGAGCCGGGTCACCACCCAGTAGGCGATCTGGTTGGTGAGCACCAGCGCGACCAGCCAGCCGGCCGCGCGCAGCGGCCGGGTCAGTCCGCTGCCCCGCCAGTCGAACCGGGGCCGCCAGCGGAACTCCGCGGCGCGCAGGGCGGGCAGCAGGGCGAGGGTCTGGACGACGATCCCGGCGGTCGTGCCCCAGCCGAGCAGCCGGGTCCGCTCCGGGGTGAGCACCCCGTCGGAGCCCGCCGCGAGGGCCAGGTAGAGCCCGAACACACCGATGATGACCAGGTTGTTGAGGACCGGGGTCCACATCATCGCGCCGAACCGGTCCCGGGCGTTGAGGACTTGACCGAGGAGCGTGAACAGCCCGTAGAAGAGGATCTGCGGCAGGCAGTAGCGGGCCAGGGCGACGGTCATGTCCGCCTGGGCGCCGTCGTAGCCGGGGGCGTAGATCTCGACGATCCAGGGGGCGGCCAGGACCGTGAGGCCGGTGAGGGCGAGGAGGCCGGCGGTGCACAGGGTGAGGAGCCGGTCGGTGTACGCCGCTCCGCCGTCGGCGTGCTGTTTCGCCGCGCGGACCAGTTCGGGGACGAAGACGGCGTTGAGCGCACCGCCGATGAGCAGGGTGTAGAGGATGTTGGGCACGGTGTTGGCGACGTTGTACCCGTCGGCCCGGAGTCCGGTGCCGAGTGCGGCGACGACGACCGCCGAGCGGATGAAGCCGGTCGCCCGGGAGACGAGGGACCCGGCCGCCATGACGGCGCCGTTGCGCAGCGCCGAGCGGGGTGCCGGGCGGGGCCCGGGCGCCGCGGTCTCCACATGGTTCGCCGCTGTACCCACCGTTGTTCCCCGCCCTGTGGCCGTCCGGTCAGGCGTGGAGACTACCTCGCGCCCGTCGCGCACCGGTGCGGGGGACGCGGGGCGGCGTGTGCGGCCGGGCGGTGGCTGCGGCACTGCGACATATGTCACACAGGGCATTTCGTGGTTTTCAGCAGGATTTCGAAACCTTTCGTCGGATGGGCGCATCTTTCTCTGTGAAGAGCAATGCCTTGGAGGTTTTTCCGTTGATCGCTGCACGTCGGCCCGTACGCCGTTCCGCTCCGCTCGGCCGTCCGGTCCGGCTCTCCCTGGTCGCCGGCTGCGCGGTGGCCGGGTCCCTGCTCACCGCGTGTTCCGGGGCCGCCGCCTCGGACTCGGGGAAGGGCGGCGGCTCCGGGGCCGCCCCCAAGGAGGCCTCGATCTCGGTGAACCTGCACGGCGACCGGGCCGCCCCGGGCAAGCCGGTGAAGGTGACGCTCGCCACCGGAAAGCTGAAGGCGGTCACGGTGAGCGCGGACGGCGGCGCGGCACTGACCGGCCGGATATCCGCCGACGGCCGGACCTGGACATCCGAGCGCCCTGCCGCGCCGGGCACCACGTACGGGGTCGAGGCGAGGACCGCGGCGGGCGGCAGCGCGAAGGCCGGGTTCACCACCGCCGCCGCGGAGCAGGTCAACAAGCTGACGCTGGCCCCCGGCAAGGACACCACGGTCGGCATCGCCCAGCCGCTGTCGATCGTCTTCGACCACCCGGTCAAGGACCGGGCGGCGGTCGAGAAGGCCCTGAAGGTCTCCACCTCGAACAACACCGAGGGTTCCTGGGGCTGGCTGCAGGACTACTCCGGCAAGGACCGCGTCGACTGGCGGCCCAGGGAGTACTGGAAGTCCGGTACGAAGGTCACGCTGGACGCCGATCTCAACGGCATCGACTCCGGCCCGTCCGGCGGCTGGTTCGTACGCGACTACCGGACCACTTTCACGATCGGCGCCGAGCAGGTCGTGAAGGTGGACCTCGACCGTCACCGGCTGGCGCTGAAGCGGGACGGGAAGACCGTGATGGACGTGCCCATGTCGGCCGGCACCCCCGGCGGCGAGAAGGCGTCCTGGCGCGGCACGGCGGTGCTGATGTCCAAGGAGGGCACGATCAACATGCGCTCCGAGACGGTGGGCCTCGGCGACGCCTACGACAAGATGGTCGACTATTCGATGCGGCTGACCTGGTCGGGGATGTACGCCCACGCGGCGCCGTGGAACGCGGCCTACTTCGGGGTCGCCAACCGGAGCTCGGGCTGTGTCGGGATGAGCGACGCGAACGCCGGCGCGGTGTACCAGCAGGTGCGGGTCGGCGACCCGTTCGAGATCACCGGAGCGGACGCCAAGGGCACCGTCGCGGAGGGCAACGGCTACGGGGCGTGGAACGTGTCGTGGGCCGACTGGCAGTCGAAGAGCGCGCTGTAGGAGCCGGTTGCGGCGGCCGCGTGGAGGGGCCGAACCGCTGCCTTCCCCTCCGGCTCGGGCGGGAAGGCAGCCGGTCGAGCACCGCCCGGCCCGGCGCAGCTGACCTTCTTCTCGCCCGGGAAGGCCCGGTGCACGGGCCCGTCGTCCCGTACGAGAAGTGATCACCGGCTGCTGCCGGGCGGGCACCGCTCCGCTGGGTCCGCCTCGCGGCGGCCCCGGCTACTGCACCCCCGGCAGCAGCGTCCCGGGTTCGGCCGGTGCGATCTCCACGGCCTTCATCTTCGGATTGCGCCGTTCCCGCTTGGCCACCCAGGTCGCGAACCAGGAGAGCAGCATGCACATCCCGATGTAGATCGGCGAGATCACCATCACCACCGGGATGAAGGGAAGATCGTAGTCCAGATTGGACGCGATGAGCTTGCCCGCGTGCAGAAATTCCTCGTAGGTGATCAGGTAGCCGAGCGAGGTGTCCTTCAGCGCCACCACCAACTGGCTGATGATGGTGGGCAGCATGGCGCGTACCGCCTGCGGCGCCAGTACGAAGGTGGTGACCTGCGTCTTGCGCAGTCCCAGGGCGTACGCGGCCTCGGACTGGCCGCGCTCCACGGAGTTGATCCCGGCGCGGAAGACCTCGGCGAGCACCGAGCCGTTGTACAGGGTCAGCCCGGTGACCAGGGCGGGCAGCGGCTGGACCTTCAGTGCCACGAAGATGAAGAAGATCATCACCAGTACGGGCATGGCCCGGAAGAACTCCACGAGCAGCGTCGCGATCCAGCGCACCGCCCGGTGCACGGAGAGCCGGCCGACCGCGAGGACGGCGCCGAGCAGCAGCGAGAGCACCGCCGCGCAGGCGAACGCCTTGAGGGTGTTGCCCAGACCTCGCAGCAGCAGCTCCTGGATGCCCTTGTAGGCGAAGGGGGCCCACTTGGCGGCGGCGAACTGGCCGGTGTCGACCAGCAGATAGATCACCCAGGCGACCAGGGCGAGGATCAGGGCCGTCGCGGCGATCCCGTAGAGCCGGTGGCGTCTGCGGGTCGCCGGGCCCGGGATGTCGTACAGCGCGGTGGCCGCGGGTGCGGTGCGGGTGGTCATCGGGCGACTCCCCAGCGCTTCTCCATCACGTTGAAGAGCGCACTGATGGACAGGGTGATGATCAGGTAGCCGACGGCGATCCAGACGAACGACCAGATGATGCTGTAGCCCAGTTCATTGAGGGTCTTGTAGGTGCCGAGCAGTTCGGTGACGCTGAACGCCCCGGCGATCGCCGAGTTCTTGGCCAGGGCGATGAGTGTGGAGCCGACCGGTGGGATCACCGTGCGGAAGGCCTGCGGCAGCACCACGGTGCTCAGTGTCTGTCCGAACGTCATGCCCAGGCTGCGCGCGGCCTCGCCCTGCCCGGTGGGCACGGTGTTGATGCCCGAGCGCAGCACCTCGCAGATGAACGCGGAGGTGTAGCAGCCGAGCGCGAGGACCGCGAAGAGCTTGAAGGGCAGGACGAGGCCGAAGCGGGGCAGTCCGAGCAGGACCGCGAAGAACAGCAGGGTCAGCGGGGTGTTGCGCAGCACCGTCACCCAGACCGTACCGATCACCCGCAGCGAGCCGACCGGGGCGACCCGGAAGGAGGCCATGAGGAAACCGAGGACCAGGGCCAGGGCGGTGGAGTAGACGGTCAGTTCGACGGTGCCGAGGAAGCCCTTGCCGTAGAGCGAGAAATTGTCGGTGAGTACGTTCATGTGCGATGGCCGCCCCCTCAGGCAGCCGGATAGCGGTCGATGGGCGGCGGCTTCGGCGCGGGCACGCCGGACAGGCCGAGCGTGGCCTCGAACGCCTTCTTCCAGTTGCCGTTCTTCTGGTTGGCCTCCAGCGCGTCGTCGAGCGCGAACCGCAGTGCGTTGTCACTGCGCGGGACGCCGATGCCGTACGGCTCCCGGGAGAACGGCTTGCCCACGACCTTCATCTCGTCGGGCGCCTTGGCCGCGAAGCCCAGGAGGATGGCGTCGTCGGTGGTGACGGCGTCGACCTGGTAGGTGAGCAGGTTGTCGACGCAGATCGAGTACGTGTCGTAGGAGACCAGGATCGCCTTCGGGAAGTCGGCGGCGATGCGCTGGTAGGGGGTCGACCCCGCGGCCGAGCAGACGGTCCTGCCCGCCAGGTCCTGCGGGCCGTCGATGCCGTGCTCGTCGGTGCGGACCAGCAGGCCCTGCCCGGCCATGAAGTAGGGCCCGGCGAAGCCGACGAGCTTCTTGCGCATGGCGTTGATGGTGTAGGTGCCGACGTAGTAGTCGATCTGGCCGTTCTGCAGGGCGGTCTCGCGGTTGGCTGAGGCGATGGTCCGGAAACGGATCGTCTTCGGGTCGAAGCCGAGCGAGGCCGACATCATTCTGGCGATCTCGATGTCGAATCCGGAGTAGACGCCGGTGGCGGGGTCCTTCTCGCCCAGATAGGGCTGGTCCTCCTTGGCCCCGACCCGGAGGTAGCCGCGTTTCCTCGCGTTCGTCCAGGTCGGCGAGGCGGGCAGCCGGAAGGCGGTGTCGACCTTGTACACCGGGAGCTGATCGGGCCTGGGGCCCTTGACCGGCGGGCTGCCCTCCTTGCCGCAGGCGGCGGCGAGCACGGCCAGCACGAGAACGGTGCAGACGGTCAGGACTCTTCTCGTACGCGGTACGGTGCGCAACACGCAACCCCCGTCAGTGCTTGAGGATCTTGGACAGGAAGTCCTTGGCGCGCTCGCTCTCCGGAGCGGTGAAGAACGCTTCGGGGGTACGGTCCTCGATGATGCGCCCGTCGGCCATGAAGACCACGCGGTTGGCGGCGGAGCGGGCGAAGCCCATCTCGTGCGTGACGACGACCATGGTCATGCCGTCCCGGGCGAGCTGCTGCATGACCTCCAGCACCTCGTTGATCATCTCCGGGTCGAGGGCCGAGGTGGGTTCGTCGAAGAGCAGCGCCTTGGGGTCCATGGCGAGGGCGCGGGCGATGGCGACGCGCTGCTGCTGGCCGCCGGAGAGCTGGGCGGGGAACTTGTCGGCGTGCGCGGCGAGTCCGACCCGTTCCAGCAGTTCACGGGAGCGCCGGTCGGCCTCGTCCTTCTTCCGCTTGCGGACCTTGAGCTGGGCGAGCGAGACATTGGCCAGCACGGTGCGGTGCGCGAACAGGTTGAACGACTGGAAGACCATGCCCACTTCGGCACGGAGCTGGGCCAGGCCCTTGCCCTCCTCGGGAAGGGGTCTGCCGTCGATCGCGATCCGGCCGGACTCGATCGTCTCCAGCCGGTTGATGGTCCGGCAGAGTGTCGACTTGCCGGAGCCCGAGGGGCCGATGACCACCACCACCTCCCCGCGGCCCACGGTGAGATTGATGTCCCGCAGTACGTGCAACTGCCCGTAGTACTTGTTGACGTCCCGCAGTTCGATCAACGGATCGACGGCCATACGCTGCCCTACCCACTTTTCCGTGTGCCGAGGTCAGCGCAAACTATCCAGCCCGGAAAGGGACTTCGCCCCCGACACGCGTAAACAGGACATAAGGCGTCTTATGTGCTTGTCGTCGGCGGACCCTGCGCTTCGGCGGATTCCGAGTAGACCTGGGAGAGTTCGGGGCTGCCCGCCATCGCCCAGTCCAGCCCGGCACCGACCACGTCGATCTCCCGCCCGGAGGAGAGCCGCACCACGGGCCGGCCGCCGGGTCGGATGCCCCAGACCGCTCCGGGGACGTTCCGCACCAGGACCGTGCCGAGGTACAGCCCCGCGTCGTTGCCCAGCCAGGGCAGCTCCTCCGGGTCGTCGCGCCAGCGCGGCGGCAGCTGGTCCAGGCCCGCCAACGACGCCGGGCTGTCGTCCAGTCGGAGCCCGAGCTGCCCCGCCCGCACCCGGAGCAGCTCGCACTCGGCCAGGAGTTCGGCCACGCCTTCGGGATCGTCCGCGAACGCGGCGGAGAGCCCCACGCCCTCCACCCCGCCGTGCCGCTTACGCCAGTTGTCCAGGAAAGGGATGTTCATACCGCTCAGGGTCGCATCCCGGCCACACCACGCACCACAGGGCGCGCGGTCCGCCGGCCGGCCGGCTCGCCGGTGGCACCGGGGTGAACCGCCGGTGTACCGGGAACCGGGTCGAGGCGGTCCGGTCCGGGCTGGTACCGTCACCCGCATGTCCAGCCCCGAGTCCGACAGAGGCTAGCCACCGGTCCGCCGGTGGCCGATCCGCAGTCGACAGGCCACTGCCGCAGGACCACCGCCGTGTGGGCCCGCGTTCCTCCCGCGCGCATCCGCCGGGTCACGTCCGTGAACATGCCGGGCGTTCTTCCACGTTGCCGCCCGTTTCCACGGGGCGGGTGCGGGCCCACACCCCCTGTTCGGTCCCTCCGTCAGACTTCCATGGGGTCTCTTCATGCCATTCGCCGTCTACGCGCTCGGGCTCGCGGTCTTCGCCCAGGGCACCTCCGAATTCATGCTGTCCGGACTGATCTCGGACATCGCCGCCGACCTGCATGTGTCCATCCCCGCCGCGGGTCTGCTGACCTCGGCCTTCGCCGTCGGAATGATCGTCGGGGCGCCCCTGATGGCACTCTTCAGCCGGAACTGGCCGCGCCGCCGGGCGCTGGTGTTCTTCCTCTGCGTCTTCTGCGCCGTCCATGTCGTCGGCGCGCTCACCCCCGGCTACGGACTGCTGCTGGCGACCCGGGTCGTCGGGGCGGTGGCCAACGCCGGGTTCTGGGCGGTGGCCCTGGTCACCGCGGTCTCCCTGGCCGGTCCCGGGGCCCGGGCCCGCGCCACCTCGGTGGTGGTCGGGGGCGTCACCCTCGCCTGTGTGGCCGGGGTGCCCGCCGGGGCGGCACTGGGCGGGCAGTGGGGGTGGCGGTCGGCGTTCTGGGCCGTGGCCCTGGTTTCCGTACCGGCCGTCCTGGTAATCGCGCGGAGCGTCCCGGCGGGGCGGCCCGCGTCGGACCCGGTGCCCGTACGTCAGGAGCTGCGGGCCCTGGCCGCCCCGCGGCTGCCGCTGACCCTGGTCACGATGGCGCTCGTACAGGGTGCGACGTTCTGCGCGTTCTCCTATGTCGAGCCGCTCGCCACCCGGGTCACCGGGCTGGGCCCGGACCGGGTTCCCGGGCTGCTGGCGCTCTTCGGGCTGGGCTCGTTCCTCGGCGTCACCGCCGCCGGGCGGTTCGCGGACACCCGGCCGGTCGTCTTCACCGCGGCCGGGCTGGTGGCGCTGACGGCGGGCTGGGCCGGGCTCGCGCTGACCGCGGGGAGCACCTGCGCGACGGTGGCGCTGGTGCTCGTCATGGGGATGCTCGCGTTCGGGACCGGTACGGCGCTGATCTCCTGGGTCTTCCGGCTGGCGCCCGGGGCGCCGACGCTGTCCGGCTCGTTCGCCACGGCCGCGTTCAACGTGGGGGCCGCGCTCGGCCCCTGGCTGGGCGGGCTGGCGATCGACGCGGACCTCGGCTTCCGCTCGCCGCTGTGGGTGAGCGCGCTGCTGATGGTCCTGGCACTGGGGCCCGCCGTGCGGGTCATGGCCGGGGCGCGGGCAGGGGTGGGAGCCGGGGCTCCCGCGGCCTGACCGCGAGGATCATGGTGCCCCGCCCGGCGCTGAACGGGCGGGGCCGTCCTCGGTCGCAGCAAGCAGCCAGCCAGCGGGATTAAGGACGCGTCCCACGCTAGCCCCCGGCACTGACAACGGGCTCAGACGTCGAGGTCCACGACCACCGGGGCGTGGTCGGAGGCGCCCTTGCCCTTGCGCTCCTCACGGTCGACGTAGCTGTCCTTGACCGCCGCGGCGAACGGGGCGTTTCCGTAGACCAGGTCGATGCGCATGCCCTTGTTCTTCGGGAAGCGCAGCTCGCGGTAGTCCCAGAAGGTGTACGGGCGGTCGTACTTGAGCGGGCGGGGCACGACGTCGGACAGCCCCTCCTCGCGCAGCGCGGCGAGGGCGGCGCGCTCGGCGGGGGTGACGTGCGTGGCGCCCTCGAACAGCGCCGGGTCCCACACGTCCTCGTCGGTCGGGGCCACGTTGAAGTCACCCAGCACCGCGAACGGCCGCGCGCCGGCGGCGTCCCCGGCGACGGCCTTGCCCAGGGCCTCGAACCAGCGCAGCTTGTACGCGTAGTGCGGGTGCTCGACCTCGCGGCCGTTGGGCACGTAGACCGACCAGACGCGGACCGGACCGCAGGTCGCGGAGATCGCCCGCGGCTCCTGCGCCCCGTCGTACTCCGGGCCGCCCGGCAGCCCCTCGACGACATCGGCCAGGCCGACCCGGGAGACCAGCGCCACCCCGTTCCACCGCCCCGTGGCGTGGACCGCGGACTCGTAGCCGATCTCACGGAGCGCGTCCGCCGGGAACTGCTCGGCGGCGCACTTGGTCTCCTGGATGCACAGCACGTCCGTGCCGGTGCTCTCCAGCCATGCCAGCAGCCTCGGGAGCCGGGCGGTGATCGAATTGACGTTCCAGGTGGCGATGCGCATGTACGTAAACCTAGCGGTTGGCACCGACAGCCGCCGGACCGGCGGCTGTCACAGGGCGGTCGACTCGCCGGGGGCCAGCCGTCCGTGGTCGGCGGGGGCGAGGGAGCCGATCTGGCTGTCGTAGATCGGGCGGGCCAGATCGGTGAGCAGGGCGTCGTGGATGTCGATGGCGCGGCGCGGGGCGACCTCGCGTACGTAGTCGATGACCTCGGAGATCTTGTTCCAGGGGGCCATCACCGGAACCATCAGGGTGTCGACCGGGCGGTCCGGGACGGTGAGCGCGTCGCCCGGATGGAAGAGCGCGCCGTCCGGGCCGTCCACCAGGAAGCCGATGTTGGTGATCCTCGGGATGTCCGGGTGGATCACCGCGTGCAGTTCGCCGTGGACCTGCACATCGAAACCCGCCGCGGTGAACGTGTCGCCGTGGCCGACGGTGTGGACGCGGCCGGGGAAGGCGGCGGCGAGCCGGTCGGCGACGCTGCGCAGGGTCCAGAGTTCGACGGCCGGGTCGGCCTCCAGGGCCGCGCGCAGCCGCCCCTCGTCGAAGTGGTCGGGGTGTTCGTGCGTCACCAGCAGCACCTCGGCACCGGCGGTGGCGTCCGCCTCGGAGAAGGCGCCGGGGTCGATGACGAGCGTGCGCCCGCCCTTCTCCAGGCGGATGCAGGAGTGCGTCTTCTTGGTCAGGGTCGGGTGCACGGGGTTCACGGCGTCCATGGGGCCATCCTGCTACGGCCGGGGCCGGGTTTCCTCCTGGATCACGGACTGGGCGACGGAGAAGGCGGCACCTGCGGCGGGCACACCGCAGTACACAGCGGTCTGCATCAGCACCTCCTTGATCTCGGCCGGGGTGAGGCCGTTGCGCAGCGCGGCCCGGACGTGCGCGGCCAGGCTCTCCAGGCGGCCGGAGGCGATCAGCGCGGTGAGGGTGACGCAGCTGCGGGTGCGGCGGTCCAGGCCCTCCCTGCTCCACACCTCGCCCCAGGCGTAGCGGGTGACGAGCTCCTGGAAGTCCTCGGTGAACTCGTCCGCGGTGGACAGGGCCCCGTCCACATGGGCGTCGCCCAGCACCTCGCGGCGGATCTTCAGGCCGGGCTCGTAGGGGTCGGGGCGTCCGGTGGCGCTCGGGGGCTGCGGTGCGGCCGCGGTGATCTCCGCGACGGGCAGCACGGGGGCGGAGAGCTGCGGAATGGGGGCCGGGACGGGGATGGCGGCGAGGGTGTCCTGCCAGGCCGTCGAGAAGTGGGTCAGCAGCAGGTCGGTGACGGCGGCGGGCTGCTCGACCGGGGCGAGGTGGGAGGCACCGGGGACGAGCGCGAGCCGGGAGTCGGGGATGCCCGCGACAAGGGTGCGGGCGTCGCCGGGGCCGGTGACCCGGTCCTCGGCACCGACCAGGACGAGCGTGGGGGCGGTGACACGGCCGAGCTCGCCGCGGATGTCGAAGGCGGCGAGGGCCTCGCAGGCGGCGATGTAGCAGCCGGGGTCGGTGGTGCGGACCATCTGGACGGCCCAGTCGACGATGGCCGGCTGGGCGGCGGCGAAGCCGGGGGTGAACCAGCGCTCGGGGGCGGTTCGGGCCATCGGTTCCAGCCCGTTGGTGCGGACGACCACGCCGCGCTGGCGGAACTCGTCGGCGCTGCCGAACCGGGGCGAGGCTCCGATCAGGGCCAGGGAGGCGACCCGGTGCGGGTGGCGCAGCGCGAGGTCGGCGCCGATCGCGCCGCCGATGGAGCAGCCCGCGTACCCGAAGCGCTGGACGCCGAGGCCGTCGAGGGTGGCGAGCAGCCGGTCGGAGAGGTCGCCGATGGCGATGGCGGGGCGGGCGGGGGCGCCGCCGTGGCCCGGAAGGTCGTAGCGCAGGACTCTCCAGTGCGGGGTCAGCTCGGGTATCTGCCGGTCCCACATGTGCCAGGACGTGCCGAGCGAGGGTCCCAGGACCAGGATCGGCGCGTCCTCGGGTCCGTCGAAGCGGTACTGGAGGGTTTCAGTCGTCGTCTCACTCACCCTTCCACGCTCCCATATCGCGCCCGGGGATCTCCGCCCAGGGCCGAGGGCCCCGGCGTTCGGCTGCCCGACGTGACTCGTGCCACGGTTCGGCGTACCAGTCCCCGACGGCCACGAGGCGGTTGCCGAATCTCCTGGAACCCTGGGCCGCAGAAACCGCTGCCGGCCCCGACGGTTCCTCCGGCCCGCGGCCGGGCCCAGAGGGCCGGGGCCGACCGGATCTCAGCAGATCCGCCGATAGCGTTCGCCGGGCGCCGCGGCCTGCCACTCCTGGGCGGTCATGGGACTGCCCGTGATCGAGCAGAGCTCCGTGAGCCAGTGGCGTGGGCCGTTCAGCACGGAGTAGAGACCACCGTCCCTGATCGCGAAGAGCCGGTCCCCCACCCCGCTGAACATGACGTCACCGGAGTCCAACGACATCCCTGGGACCACGATGCTGCGCTCCAGGTCCTGGTCCCAGAGCAGGAGGCGTCCGTCGCCCGTGACGGAAGCGACGCTGCGCCCATCGGCGCTGACGGCAATTCCGACGGTGCGTTCACCGGAATCCGGGGCCGCTCGTACGACACGGCGGGTGAGCGGGTTCCACAGGACGAGGGCCGGGTTCCCCTCACCCACGCCACCGAGGACCAGGAGGCCGTCAGGGGTGAACGCGACGGTGACCGAATGTGCGACAGGCTTCCCGACCCGCTTGCCCGTCCTGGTGTTCCAGACCTGCACCGTCTGCTGGCCGCCGCCCACTGCGATCAGCGAGCCGTCCTGGCTCACGGCGACCGCTTCGACGATGCCGACGTCGTAGTCGGGGCCGAACCGGTGGCCCGGCCTCCAGGAGTCCGTGTGCCAGCTGTACACGGATCTTCCGTGGGCTTCGGCGAGGTACAGGCGCTTCCCGTCCGGAGCGAACCTGAGGACAGTGGGCTGGATCTGGGGAGATCCGATGCCTTGTGTCTCCAGCTTGGCCAGACTGCGCCCGGTACCCGTGTCGAAGACCTCCACCTGGGCGCGTCGTTCCCATTCGACGCCGCGTACCTCGGCGACGGCGATGCGGGTCCCGTCCGGTGAGAGGGCGATGCGGGATGTCTCCGCGCCGGGCCGGAGGGTCCGCAGGAGCCGGCCGTCCGATCTGCGGAGGACGCGCACCTGGCCTCCGGCCCCGAGGACCGCCACGGTGTCACCGTGCGAGGCGACTGTTGCCTGGTCCACCTGTTTGCCCGCCGGCTCGTAGTGCGTCAGCAGTCGTCCCACCGGACCGTAGTCCCACAGGGTGACCGTTCCGCTCGACCCCACCGCGGCCGCTGACCGCCCCCGCGCGCCGAGGGCGATCTCGTGACCGGGCAGATCCGCCTTCTTGCGCCCGGACCGGGTGTCGTAGAGCGTGTACTGCGCCGTCTCCTGGTAGATCGAGAAGGACGTGTTGGCGACGGCGAGCCACCTCCCGTCACCGCTGAGGGACACCTGTGGGCCGTACCCTCCGGTGGGTGGGACGGCGATGGAACCGAGCCGCTTGCGGGAGCGCAGGTCCCACACCTCGTACCGACCGGGCTCGGAGGTGTGCCTGGCCGCGAGATAGCGGCCGTTGGGAGTCAGTTTCTCGAAGGTCAGTCCGTTGCCCACTGTCCAGGCGGTGTGTCCGGAGGCAGTGAGCACCCGAATGGTCCCGCCCTCGATCATGACGGGCGCCCCGGATTCCGTCACGCCGAGCAGCCTGCCGGCCGGAAGTCTCACCGGCGCCTTCCCCGGGTCGGTCAGGCTGCCCATGCCGGGCGGCCTGTCGCCCTTCTCCGCTGCCGGAATGTCCGTCGCCCTGCCGTAGGCGCCGCCCGCCATAAAGCTCCCCGGTACCTCGGCGGAGACCGATCCGGAGGCGATGTTCCATACCAGGACCCGCGGTTCCACTCCGTACCGATATTCGGGTACGACTGTCAGGGTCTTCCCGTCCCTGCTCAGATCCGCCCAGCTGAAAATGCCGCTCACGCCGAAGGACCGCAGGTCCGCCCGCCCGACTTCCTTCATCGTCCGGGTGTCGATGAGAACGGCGACGCCTTTCCGCAGCACCCCGAGGGTCCTGCCGTCGGCGCTCATGTCGCCGCTCTCCGTCCTCGCCATGGGGATTCCCTCCACGATTCCGCGGGAGCGCATCCTGACGGTGTCCCAGACCTCGGCAGTGGAATCCTTCCGCCAGATGACGAGCAGTGACTCGTCCAGGCTGAACGTCACCCCGGAGACAAGGGCTCGTCCTGCCGGGACGACCCCTCGCACCTTGTCGAAGCGGCCGAGCTGCCGCACCAGCGACTCGCGGGCCTCGGCCGTGTCGGCCTGCGAGTATGCGGCGGCGCTCAGCAGGGCGGCCTGTCGGACATCGCCCCCTGTACGTTCGGCGGCTGCGGCAGCCAGTCGGCGGGAGGCGGCTTCCCTGCGCTGGGCCACGGTCGCGACTTCGCTGGAGACGACGAGGGCGGCGAGGGCTGCCAGAGCCACGCTCACAGCCACCGCCCCCACACGGAACCGGACTCCACGACGGCGTGCCGCCGCCCGGCTCGCCCGGAGGAACTCCAGTTGCTCGTCCGTGAACGCCGCGCGGCCGTCCTCTTCGTCGGACGGCTGCTGCCGCCACGCCTCGGCGACGACCAGTTCATGGCCGCGGAGCAGCAGTGCTCCGCTGCGGCCGCTGCTGTGCCACTCGTACGCGCGCAGTCCGATCCGGGTGTGGAAGGCGGTCCAGCGGTGTCTGCTCCGCACGAATGCGTGAATGCCCTCCACCCCCTCCGCGAACTGCTCCGGGCGGGTCATCCGCAAGAACTGGTACTCGGCCAGCGGACCCCATCCGTTGTCGCGGAGGGCGCCGCTGACTCCCCTCTCCAGCTGCGGGTCGATGACGACGGGAAGAATCCGCTTGCCCAGTGCCAGCGCACGCTCGCATTCCATCCAGCAGTACTTGGAGCGCAGCGAATCCTGGCTGACCAGCACGATCAGTGCGTCGGAACTGCGGATCGCCTCGTCGATGCTCTCGCGCCACCGCGTCGACGGATCGATGTGCAGCCAGTCGACCCACACCTCCCGCAGAAGCGGGGTCAGCCCCTCGCGGAGACGATGAGCGAGCTCTGCGTCACGACGGGAGTAGCTGACGAACACCTTGCCGCTCGTATCACGCTGAGGGCCCTGCTGCTGGGCCTCGGTCAGCTCGTCGAAAACCCGGCCGGCGGCCGCGGAGCGCAGCACCGTCTCATGGGCAGCGGCTGCCGCCGCTCCGACGACGAGTCCGGCACCGGCGGCGAGGAACGGCCAGTACGGCCGGCCGGCGGACACCCCGAACGGGCTGCCCGCGATCCGGTCGCCCAGGAACCGGTAGAAGCCCTCCAGCATGTGCAGTTCGTCGACGAACGATCTGGTGCGCCGGCCGAGGGGCACGGTGCAGTACTGCACGTACCAGGCCGTCCCACCGTAAAGAGCGGCACCGAACGCGGCCCACCAGGCGATGAAGAGCTCGGGGCGGGACGCGGGGACGGGCCCTTCCGCCGGATCCGGCCCGACGCCCGGGGGAAGCAGGGCCAGCACACCCGTCCAGCGCAGCAGCAAAAGAAGGACGGCAGCCTGCGGGATCCAGTACAGAGCGTGTTCCGTGGGTGGGTACCCCAGCCAGGATCCCCCGCCGAGCAGGGTGGCCGCGACAGCGATGAACAGGAGCCTCTCGGGATCCGCCAGGTTCCTCCGTACGACGACCAGGCGCGGATGTTCGGTGCCGCCGTTCCGCGCCCGGTACTCACGCAGCAGTCGTCGCTCGCGCAGGGGCTCGAAGCGGACAAAGATGACGGCGGGGAGGATCAGTCCGGCCAGAGCAGGCAGCGGGCCCACGAACAGAAAGCACAGGCCCCAGGCAAGAAGGCACGAGCACAGCCACCAAAGGCGTCGGCGTATCAGCATGTTCGACTCCGTCCCCCACGAGCCACTTCGTTCCTCACGATAGATAAATCACGCACGGCGGTGAAGCTCTCCACACGCCACAGCCGCCCCGATCGTGTCAACTCTCGCGCACGGAAAGGGGTTTCGCCGGATCGTGGCAGCCATCAGAATCGTCCCTGTGACATTGATGCAGGGGCAGGAGACGTTGCAGCAGGTGTGGGATCAGCAGAGCGTCTGGTCCCAGAGCGCGAATCGGCTCAAGAGGTCGGTGGAGAAGGCACGGTCGAGGGCACTCATGCTCGCCGTCGCAGCGGCACTCCTCGGAACAGCCGCCTCGCAGGTGATGGAATCGAGCACCTGGCTGGGCTCGGCGCTGGCCTTCGTCGCTTCCGCCGCCGCCGGGATGTCCCCCCTGCTCGCCCGCCGTGGCGGCCCCGCCCAGATGAGCGAATGGATCCGGACCCGAGCCGTGTCCGAGGCCCTGAAGGGGGAGATCTACACCTGCCTTTCCGGTGTCGGCCCCTACGCGGACCGCACGAACGCCGCCGGGTTCCTCGCGGAGCGGGCACACCGATTCCGATTGGACGCCGTCGACCTCGTCCGCCATACAGCGGGAATAGCCCCTGAGCCCCGCACACTGCCGCCCGTGACCGACATCGACACCTATACCGAACACCGGCTGCGGCAGCAGGTGGAGACGTACTACCGCCCCAAGGCGGTCTGGATGCAGAACAGGGTGGAGACTCTCGGCAGGATCGAGCTCGCCTTCGGAGGGCTGAGCGCCCTGCTCGCCGCGGTCGCCGGCGTCTTCGCCGCAGAACAACTCGCCGCCTGGGCCGCCGTGATCGCCTCCGTCTCCATCGCGGTGTCCGCCCACACGATCGCCCAGCGCTATGCCTACCAGCATCTCGAGTTCCTACGAACGGCCGAGCAACTGCAGCACCTTCTCGACCGGCGAGGGACCCAGTCCGCGCACACCGACGAAAGCAACAGCGCCTTCGTGTCGCAGTGCGAGCACGTCATCTCGATCCAGAACGAGGCCTGGATGATTCGCTGGACCGTGGGCTGACACCTGCCGGGCATTCCGCGACGACCGATCAGGGTCCGGGTGGCCTTCGAGCCGGTTGTCGCACGATGCGAGGGGCACTCTCGCCGCTGTCACCGAGCGGAACCCTCATCCGTCGCGTCGCCTCGAAGCGGACGTCGCCGCGCGGGACGGAAAGCACACGGGGAAGTCATCTCCCCGACACCCTTCACCCGGATGTCGGCGTACCGCTGGAGGGCTCCGCGACTTCGCCTCGCTCCGTCCGGCGTCCGGTCTCGGCTCCGCGCCGGACCGTCCCCGCACCCCCATGGCGGGGAAGCCGCTCGGACAGCGCCGGGCCGGCATCGGCCACGGTCTCGTACCACCTGGACCGGCGCACCGTTCCGGGCCGGTCGTGCGGGAGCGCGGACGGCATGGCGTCCGCTGCCGGGGCGTCGGCGTCCGGCGGGGCGGGTCCGGAGCGGCGGGCCGTGTGGAGGGGGTCCGGTCCGGCGACACGCGGTGCACTGCGCGTGCCGGGGCGGCGCGTTGCGGATAGCGTCGGCCGGGGGGCTGTCCCGACGGAAGAACGAAGGCGGTCGCAGTGTCCCGGAATCGCCGCTTGATCCTGAGCCCGCCGTCCACGGTGTGGAGCCTGCTGGCCGACAGCAGCCGCTACGGGGAGTGGGTCTCGGGAACGCAGCAGATCATCGCCGCCGACCCGCACTGGCCCGACGTGGGCGCCCGGCTGCGGTTCCGGGTGGGACTCGGTCCCGTCACCCTGGACGACACCTGCACCGTCCGCATCTGCGAACCCGGGCGCCGCCTGGAGCTGGAGGCGAGGGCCGACCCCTTCGGCGCGGCCCGTATCGCCATGAACCTGATCCCGTGGGGCGACAACACCCTCTTCCTGCTCGAATGGCATCCCCTGCGGGGCCCGGGCACCCGTATGCACGGGCTCCCCGTCGACTACCTCGTCTCCATCCGCAACGGCATGATGCTGACGAAGCTCGCCCGGATCGCCGTCCGCGAGCACGACAGCAGCGCGGCGGCCCGGCCCTGACCGTCGGACGCCGTGACCGGTGCCGGCCGCCTGCCGTGCGGCGAAGGCCGCCTCAGCGGCGGTCTCCCGTGGTCCGCGGCGCCCCGGGGGCCCCGGGCGTCACCGGCCCGGGGGCTCGGTGGTCGCCTGGGCCGCCCCGCCTCCCCGCGGCCGTACCGGGAAGAGGGTGGACCAGCGGGCCTCCTCCTCGCGCTGCTCCTGGGCGCGCAGCAGCCGGGACTGGACGGACAGGCAGATCACCGCGGTGACACCGGCCACCGCGGGCAGTACGGCCAGGCCCGGGGCCACGGGCAGGAGCAGCAGGAGCAGGGTGAGGGGCACCGTGCCCCACCCGGTCAGTACGGCGGCCGCGGCGGGCCGCCGCGAGCGCGGCCGGTCCTGGCCCGCCCGCAGGTCGATGTAGGCGGGCAGGTACCAGACGTTTCCGGCTGCGAGGAGCACGACGACTCCTCCCGCCAGTACTCCGTGGGACATCGGTGGAACTCCTCGGGCAGCGGTTCGCGGGGCGGACGGGTACGGGTCAGTGCGATGCGGCGGATTCGAGTGCGGTGATCTCCGGGTGGTGCAGGTCGAAGGCCGGGGACTCGCTGCGGATGCGGGGCAGGGAGGTGAAGTTGTGCCGGGGCGGCGGGCAGGAGGTGGCCCATTCCAGGGAACGGCCGTAGCCCCAGGGGTCGTCGACGGTGACCTTCTCGCCGTACTGGCTGGTCTTCCAGACGTTGTAGAAGAAGGGCAGGAACGAGAGTCCGAGCAGGAACGATCCGATGGTGGAGAGGGTGTTGAGGGCGGTGAAGCCGTCGGCGGCGAGATAGTCGGCGTACCGGCGCGGCATTCCCTGGGCGCCGAGCCAGTGCTGGACCAGGAAGGTGAGATGGAATCCGGCTGTCAGCGTCCAGAAAGTGATCTTTCCGAGCCGCTCGTCCAGCATTTTTCCGGTGAATTTCGGCCACCAGAAATGGAATCCGGCGAACATCGCGTACACGACCGTGCCGAAGAGCGTGTAGTGGAAGTGCGCGACGACGAAGTACGTGTCGGAGACGTGGAAGTCGAGCGGCGGTGAGGCCAGGATGACGCCGGTCAGCCCTCCGAACACGAAGGTGACGAGGAATCCGGTGGTCCACAGCATCGGTGTCTCGAAGGAGAGCGACCCCTTCCACATCGTGCCGATCCAGTTGAAGAACTTCACCCCGGTCGGTACGGCGATCAGGAAGGTCATGAAGGAGAAGAAGGGGAGCAGTACACCGCCGGTCACGTACATGTGGTGGGCCCAGACGGTGACGGAGAGTCCGGCGATCGCGATCGTCGCGGCGACCAGGCCGATGTAGCCGAACATCGGCTTGCGGGAGAAGACCGGGATGATCTCGGAGACGATCCCGAAGAACGGCAGGGCCAGGACGTAGACCTCGGGATGGCCGAAGAACCAGAAGAGGTGCTGCCAGAGCAGTGCGCCGCCGTTGGCCGCGTCGAATATGTGCGAACCGAATTTCCGGTCCATTTCCAGGGCGAAGAGCGCCGCCGCCAGGACCGGGAAGACCAGCAGGATGAGTACGGCGGTCAGCAGCACGTTCCAGGTGAAGATGGACATCCGGAACATGGTCATTCCGGGTGCCCGCATGCAGATGATCGTGGTTATGAAATTGACCGCGCCGAGAATGGACCCGAATCCGGAGAGCGCCACGCCCATGATCCACATATCGGCGCCTATTCCGGGTGAATAGACGGCGTCGGACAGCGGGGCGTAGGCGAACCAGCCGAAGTCCGCGGCGCCCTGCGGGGTGAGGAACCCTCCGGCGGCGATCAGCGAGCCGAAGAGGAACAGCCAGTACGCCAGCATGTTCAGCCGCGGGAACGCCACGTCGGGGGCGCCGATCTGGAGCGGCATGAGCCAGTTGGCGAATCCGGTGAACAGCGGCATCGCGAACAGCAGCAGCATCACCGAGCCGTGCATGGTGAACGCCTGGTTGAACTGCTCGTTGGAGATGATCTGCGTGCCGGGGCGGGCGAGTTCGGCGCGCATCACGAGCGCCATCACGCCGCCGATGAGGAAGAACAGGAACGCGGTGACGAGGTACAGCGTGCCGATCTGCTTGTGGTCGGTCGTGGTGAGCCACGAGACGACGATCCGGCCGCGGGAGGGGCGGCCGGGCCGGTCGGGGCCGGGGGGCAGGGGCCCTTGCGCGGGGGCGTCCAGACTGCCCTGCTTTTCCATTGCGTCCACCGGACCGTGTCCTCCAGCTCTTGCGGTTCTTCGAGCGCTCCCCCGCCGTGCGGGGCGGGGAGAGCGGTCGGGAAGGTCCGGTGGTTCACGGGGGGACGGGCCGGACCTTCCCGGCCGCACCATGCTGGCCGTGCCGCCGGAGAGCCTCCAGGGACCGACGGGTACCGTTCACCGGGACGACCGGCCCTACTCGCCGGGCCGCCGCACGGCCGACCGGCCCCACCGGCCGGCCCCGGTGCGCGGGTGCGGCCCGGGCCCCGGCCGGGCGGCTGCCGTAGGCTGACCGTCCGTGGACCGGTCCCAGCCCCGCGGTGATCCGGTGAGCGATTACCCCCGGCGTACGCCTACGGCACACGGAACCTGAGAGCAGCACCCCGATGACGAAGACAGCACCCACCGTGCCCGGCTCCCCCGGCGAAGTCCCCTCCGCCACCGCCCCGCACGGGACCCACTGCCCCGCCTCTGCGGTGTCGGCCGCCTGGCCGCAGCCCAGCCGGCCGGACCGGATGAGCGGCCTGCTGGACGCGGTGATGAGCCTGGGCCGGGGGCTGGAGCTGCCCGAGGTGCTGCGCGGCATCGTGGAGGCCGCGGTGACGCTGACCGACGCCCAGTACGGGGCGCTGGGCATCGTCGGGGACGGACAGACGCTGCTGGAGTTCCTGCCGGTCGGCATATCGGAGCAGCTGGCCGCCGAGATCGGTCAGACGCCATGCGGGCGCGGCATCCTCGGTGAGCTGATCCACCATCCGCAGCCGCTGCGGCTCACCGATCTGAGCAGCCATCCGCGCAGCTTCGGCTTCCCGCCGCACCATCCGCCGATGCGTACCTTCCTCGGGGTGCCGGTCCGGGTACGGGACGAGGTGTTCGGCAATCTGTACCTCACCGAGAAGCGGGACGGGACAGGCTTCGACGCCGACGACGAGGCGGTGCTCACGACGCTGTCGATCGCGGCCGGGGTCGCCATCGACAACGCCCGGATGTACGACGAGAGCCGGCGCCGGGAACGGCGGCTGGAGGCGCTCGGCGAGATCACCCGCAGTCTGCTGTCGGGGACGGACGCCGACGAGGTACTGCATCTGATCGCCGAGCGGGCGATGGAGGTGGCGGGGGCCGACCGGGCCGCGATCCTGCTGCCGTCACCGCCCGCCGCGTCCGTCTCCGCGTCCGGGGACGACGGGGACGGGGCGCGGCTGACGGTCGCGGTCGCCCACGGCCGGGACGCCGGGCGGGTGACGGGGCTGTCCGTCCCGGCGCGCGGGTCACTGGCCGGCCTCGCGGCCCGCACCGGGACGCCGGTGCACTGTGCCGACGTACGGACCGACCCCCGGGCTCATCCGTTCGGCGACGGGGCCGAGGACGGGCTGGGGCCGGTGGTGACCGTGCCGCTGCGGGTGGACACGGGGGCGAGCGGCGCGCTGCGGCTGGGCCGGCCGGCGGGTCGGCCGCCGTTCGACGAGACCGAGATCGCGCTGGTCTCGGGCTTCGCCGACCAGGCGGCCATCGCCCTGGAGCTGGCCCGCAGGCGGGCCGAGTCCGAGGAGCTGGCCGTGATGCACGACCGGGACCGGATCGCCCGTGATCTGCACGACCTGGCGATCCAGCGGCTCTTCGCGACCGGGATGACGCTGCAGAGCACCACCCGGGCCATCGCGGACCGGCCCGGCGCGGCGGAGCGGGTCAGCCGGGCGGTGGACGACCTGGACACCACGATCCGGATCATCCGGTCCACCATCTTCGACCTACGGACCGCGGAACGGGCGGGGCGCGGCGGGCTGCGGCACCGGATGGCCGAGACCGCCCGTACCGCGGCGGCCGCCCTGGGATTCCAGCCCTCGCTGCGGATCGACGGACCGGTGGACACCACGGTCCCCGACGAGCTGGCCGAGCATCTGGTGGCGGTGGCCGCCGAGGCGGTGTCCAACGCCTCCCGGCACGCCCGCGCCACCCGGATCGGCATCGAGCTCGCGGCGGACGACACGGTGGCCCTGACCGTCACCGACAACGGTGCCGGAATCCCGGACGGCGTGCTGGCGGGGGCCGGGCGCTCCGGCGGGCTGGCCAACATGCGGACCCGGGCGGAGCTGTGCGGCGGTTCGCTCCTGGTCGAGCGGCCCGAGGACGGCGGCACCCGGATCGTCTGGCGCGCCCCCCTGCACGACTGAGGGACGCGTATGGCCGGGGCGGCAGGAGCGGAACGGGCGGAGCGCCGGGGCCGGTCAGCCGGCCCCGGCCGGGACGCGCGGGCCCGTCAGCCCCTGCCCTCCTTGACACGGCCGACGAGCATCGCGGCCTGGATGCGGCGGCCCACGCCCAGTTTGGCGAGGATCGACGAGATGCGGTTCTTCACGGTCTTCTCGGCCAGGAAGAGCCGCTCGGCTATCTCCCGGTTGGTGAGCCCCTCGCCGATCAGGTCGAGGATCTGCCGTTCCCGGGGGGTGAGTCCGTCGAGCTGCGCCGCCTCGGACGGCTCGGCCGGCGGCTGCTGCCCGGCGCCGCGCAGCCGTTCCATCACCCGGGCGGTGGTGCGCGGATCGAGCATGGAGCTGCCGGAGGCGACCCGGCGTACGGCGGTGATCAGATCGGCGCCGTTGATCTGCTTGAGCACATAGCCCGCCGCCCCCGCCATGATGGCGTCGAACAGCGCCTCGTCGTCGTCGAAGGACGTCAGCATCAGGCAGGCCAACTCGGGCATCAGGGCGCGCAGTTCCCGGCACACCTCGATTCCGGCGTGGTCGCCGCCCTGGTCGTCGCCGAGGCGTACGTCCAGCACGGCGACCTGCGGCCGGGTGGCCGGCACCCGGGCCAGCGCCTCCCGCGCGGTGGACGCCTCGCCGACCACCTCGATGTCGTCCTCGGCCTCCAGCAGGTCGCGCACACCGCGCCGTACGACCTCGTGGTCGTCGAGGATGAAGACGCGTACGGGGGCCGTGGACGGCGACGGGGCCGCGGACGGGTGCTGCGGGGTCGTGCTCGGTGCGGTATTCGCGAACTCACTCACATCAGGCTCGATCGGTTCGGGGAGAGGGCCGGGAACAGTATGTGCCCGGCTCCGGGGACGGTTCTGGCGGGGTACGAAGGCATGGTGAACAGCATCTGAACAGGGCCGAAAGACCCTGTGGCCGGGGGCCGGTCAGCGGGTGGGGCCCGGTGCCATACTGACGCCGCCAAGATCGTCCGGGCGCTCACGGACGTCTCTCTTCCGGCCACCCCCACTGCGCTGCACCAAGGAGCAACCGGCCCATGAACACCCCCGGCGACGACTACCACGCACTGCTCGCGCGGCACGACGCGATGCGGCTGCGCCGACGCATCCTGGCCCCGGCCGACACCCGTACGGACCGGTGGACCGCCGAGGCCCCCCGGGCCTACGACGGCACCGCCGACCAGTTGCTGATCAGCGACGCGCTGCCGCTGGTGGCCCCGATGGAGGACCTGATCGCGGACCTGTACCGGGTCCTCTTCGAGCGGCACCCCTATCTGAGGGCGCTGTTCCCCGAGTCGATGGCGTTCCAGCAGGACCACCTCGCGTCGATCTTCCACTACCTGATCGGCAACCTGCACCACACGGACGAGCTGATCCGCGTCTTCGGCCAGCTGGGCCGCGACCACCGCAAGCTCGGAGTGCGTCCGGCGCAGTTCGGGGCGTTCGAGGAGGCGCTCATCGAGGCGCTGCGGCTGCGGGCCGGGATCCGGTGGACCGGTGCGCTGGAGGACGCCTGGCTGCGGATGCTGCACCTGGCGGTCTCGGCGATGGTCAGGGGCGCCGACGAGGCGATCTCCGAGCCGCCCAGCTGGGAGGCGACGGTGACCTCGCACGAGCTGCGCGCCCCCGGCCTCGCGGTGCTGCGGGTACGGCCGCACCAGCCGTACACCTTCGCGGCCGGGCAGTACGCCTCCCTGGAGTCTCCGCTGCTGGAGCAGGCCTGGCGCCCCTACTACCTGGCCCGCGCACCGCACCCGGACGGCGAGCTGGAGTTCCACGTACGGGCCCGGGGCGCCGGCGGGGTGAGCGACGCGCTGGTGCACGGGACGCGGACGGGCGGCACTGTGCGCCTCGGTGCGCCGCGCGGTGCGCTGGCCCTGCCGGACCATCTGCTCTCGGCCGATCTGCTGCTGATCGCCTCCGGCACGGGCTGGGCCCCGATGAAGGCGCTGCTCCAGCGGATCGACGCCGACCGCTCCGGTGTGCACCGGGTACGGCTGCTGCTGGGGCACGGCGGTCCGGGAAGTGCGGGCGAGGAGATGTACGACGCGGCGGGCCTGGAGGCCTTCCGGCGCAACCGGCCCTGGCTGACCGTCGTCACGGCGGACGCCGGGGGCGCCCGGTTCGAGGACACCGGGGCGCGGTCCCCGGCCCGGCAGCACGCCTTCGTGGCCCTCTCCCCCGAGGCCGCCGGGACCACCGGGGCCGGACCGGAGCAGGAGGTCGTCGCCCGGCTGGCCGCCGCCGGAATTCCGCAGACGCACCTTCATCTCGACACCGCCGGCCGGGGAACGGTCACAGGAAGGTCCGCCAGTACGACCAGAACCGGACTGCTATCAGCATGACGACGCACAGGCACCACGTCACCGGCACCACCAGCGGGAACTCCAGCACCGCCGCCACCAGGGCGCGCGGTGCGGGCAGTACCCCGTGGCGCAGGTTGTGCATCGTGATGTGCCAGAACATGAAGATCGTGACCGCCCATACGAGCATGCACCACAGGCACAGGGCGCCGATCTCGAACAGGGCCTGCGTCATCAGCCACATGCAGAAGCCGACGCCGAGCAGGGTGCCGAGGTTCAGCCCGAGCCAGTACCAGCGCCGGTAGCGGGCACCGGCGAGCAGCCCCGCGCCGGTGCCCAGCACCACGGCGAAGCCGATCAGCCCGATGAGCGGGTTGGGGAAGCCGAAGACCGACGCCTGGTCGCTGGTCATCACGCTGGTGCAGGACAGCACGGGGCTGAGCGAGCAGCCGGGGACGAAGCCGGGGTCGACGAGAAGTTCGATCTTGTCGACCGTGATGACGAACGAGGCGAGCAGCCCGAGCGCGGCGGTGACGATCAGCAGCCAGCCCAATCCCCGCCGCGCTCCGGCGCACTCCCGGTCGTGTCCGGCCTGGTCGTGGTCGGCCTCGTGATGTCCGGCCAGGTCGTGGCCGGTGTCGTCGCGACCGGTTTCGTCGTGCCCGGTTTCGTCGTGACCGGCCTCACCGGCGGTGGCACGGCACAGGCCTCCCGCCGCCCGTTGCGCCCGGGGGTCGCGTTCCGACAGCTTCACCGCCGCCCCCGTACCGAACCGGCCGGCCAGACGACCTCCACGGCGATGCCGCGGGCCCGCGCGAAGGCGACCAGGTGCGCGGTGGCGTCCCCGCCGTCCGACGGCGATCCGTCCCACACCGCGAGCACCGTCCGGCAGGTCGCCACCAGCCGCTCGTCCGCACCGACGCACGCGTCCCGGTCGCCCGGGTCGAAGGCGAGCAGCCGTACCTGCTCGGCCAGCACCAGGAGTTCACCCGCGGCGGAGCGGTCCGGCTCCGGCAGCGGAGCGGGCACCGTGCCCTGGGACGGCAGCAGCACCGTCAGCTTCCGGCCCGCCTCCCGGGCGGCCCGTCCGAACACCAGCGGCAGCCCCGCCCCAGCCCGCACCAGGGCGGCGGCACCCTCCGCCAATCGGTCCAGCCGCGTTCTCAGTTCGGCTTCCACCAGCTCCAGGGTTCGGCTGCCGAGGTCCCTGTGCCCGACGACTGCGATCACCATGCTTCCCTCCCGCGCGCACCAGCGGCGTGCGATGCAACGCAGTGAACCCAGCGCGGCTGCTCCGCCACTAGGGCCGATCGGCCCTGGCCGGCGTTCCACCGGACACCATCCGCAGGGGACCCTCAGTACGCACGGTCCCGGGTCCGCGCCGCGCGCCGGGCTGATCGCCGGTCACCTCCGCGGCCTCGGCGCCGTCTTCCGGCACCGGAACACCTCGCGGCCCTCTGCGTGCCGGTGCTGCAGGTGCCGGTCACGCGCCGGACGGCCGGCTCCGCCGGAGCGGTCGTCCGCCGCCCGCGTCCGGGCGCGTCACCAGGCGACTTCGTCCGGATCGAAGCCCACGACGACGGCGGCGAGCCAGAAGAACATGACGAAGACCGCGCAGATGATCTGCCAGACGAGGTGAACGACGTCCGTGCCGGGCCTCGGGCCGAGGGCGGGGCGCACTGTGCTCTGCGGGTCGATGGTCATCAGGTACACCTTGCCGACCTCCAACTCCCTTCCCGTGGTGGACAGGTCACGCTGTCGGGGGACTCCCGGACAGGAGACGGCGTAGGAGTACACGGCGGGGCCGCCGTCCCCCGGGGTGGGCATGGCGGAGCCGGTCTCCTTCTGTATGAGGCCGTAGACCTCCCGGCCCCGGTCGTGCAGGGCGTTGGAGGTGAGGTACTCCATGTGTATCGAGCAGAAGAACATGGCCGCGATCGCGGCCAGCAGCCCCCAGGAGACCCCGATCTCGGCACCCCTGCGCGCGAACGCGACGGCGCAGCCCACGACGATTCCGGCCCCCACGATCAGGAAGAACCCCCACGCGCCGCTCCTGGTGTAGAGGGCGCGCCCGAGGAGCATGAGCAGCCACAGCGTCAGCAGCCCGACAGCGACCCCGACCACGACGCCCGCGCACAGCCGGCCACTCGGAACCCGTACGCGACGCCTGGACATGGACGGCCTCCTCCGCTTCCCCGACAAGCCGATCCGGCCCGCGCGGATCCCATGGACTCATGGTTTCCCGCCGCGAGTCCAGGTTTTATGAGCCGGGTCCGGCCGGGGCGGCGGCCCGCAGGACGAACGCGGCCGAGGGCTTCCGCTCGGGCCGGCGCCCCCACGTCGCTCCCCGGCCCGGCCCGAACGAAAGGTCCTAGTGTGTGGCGCGGACACCGACCAAGGAGCAGAGCAGTGCGGACAGAGCGTCACCAGGTGGACGGGGCGGCCGTGTCGGCTGCGCTGGAGGACTTCCCGAACCGCATCGGGGGACGGGTTCGGACCATGTCGAGGGCCGACCGGATGACCACCCACGCGTGGCGGATCCTCTCCGCGGAATTCCTCGACTACCTGGGCGCGCTCTCCGTCGAGTCGCCCGATCTGGCCACTCCGGAGGCCAGGGCCGTCCTGGAGGACGCCGCCGAGGCCGCGGCGGGCGCCGTCTCGTACGCCGGATACCACCCGCACTGCGGCTTCCAGGTCTTCCTGAAGTACGTGAACTTCGGCATGGACTACGAGCCGGGCGAGAATGCCCCCGCGGAGAGCGTCACGCCCGCGCAGTGGACCGGCGCGCTCTGTCTGGCGGTCCTCACGGACCAGACCGAATGGCACGGCGTGGCCTTCCACTTCGCCCGGCGGAAGTTCGCCGGGGCGGCGCGGGGAACACCCGCCGGAGAGCTGGCCACGGGGCTGACGGCCGTGGTTCTCGACCACACCGGCGACGACGAGGAGTGCCCGCCGAGCGCGCGGGCCAGGCTCGCCGCCGTCGACGCGGCCCTGGAACGCGTCCGGGTCCGTGCCGAGGAGACCGGCGACCCCCTCCCGGACCGGCGGGACGGTGCGGCGCTGCGTGCGCTGCGCGCCCTGGCCGCCGAGGACCGGGACGCCTTCGACGGCGCCCTGGCCGGGCTCCTGGCCGAGGAGCGCGCCCTGCACGGCCCTTCCGCCTCCCCTGCCACGCTGCTGCCTCTCGTCCCGAACGCCCTTGCCGCGTTCGCGTACCGGAGGCTGGGCTGGGTCCCGGCCGTGCGCACCGACTATCTTCCGCACGCGCTGGTCACCGGCTTCGAGACCGCGGGCCCGCGGGTCGCGGGGTTCGGCCGGGACCGGCGGCCGGACGCGGTCGCCGCGCTCGCCGCCGGCCCGCTGGTGGTGGATCGACCGGTCGGCGAACGGACGGTGACGCCGAAGGCGGCGGCCGCATGCGAGCGGCACGTCCGGGAGGCGTTCGCCTCCGAGGGCGGAAAACCCCTCTCCCTCCGGCGGCTCGGCGGTGTCATGGACGACCAGGAACGTCTCTTCAAGTGGCGTGCGAAGGACTCCGGCCGGGTGTCGGCCGCCCAGCTCGCCCATCTCCGGCTGGCGTCCCGGATCGGGGCGGCCCTGTTCCGCATCGCCCTCGCGGAGCCGGGCACCGAGACCGAGGTGACCGTCGACGGCCGCACCCTGCGCTACCGGGCCGAACGCGGCGAGCGGGCCGGCGCCATCTCGTGGCGGAAGGCCACCGCCTTCGCGCTCATATCCGGCGTACGCGAGGATCTCGCCCCGCTCATCCGCACCGGTCCCGCCTTCGCCCGGCCGGACCGCTCGGCCTTCCGCTGGTACCACGAAGCCCTTCACGCCCATCTCAAGGGCGCCGATCCCGTACCGGCCGTGCAACAGGCGCTGGAGCTGGACGAGAAGGCGAAGGACTGGGGCTTCCCCAAGCCGCCGACCGTGCTGCTGTCCCAGCTGGTGGAGGGCGACGAGGAGAGCTTCGATCTGGCTCTCGCCGACGCGCTCGAAGCCCACCGCGACCACTTCCGGGTCGCCGACCGGGCCGACAGCCCGGACGCCCACCTGAATCTCGACATCCTCGCCCTCGCCTGCCGGGCCCGCCGTCGGGGCTGGGCCGTCCGCGTCGAATCCCCGTACCTGCCACAGGATCTGCTGCGCGCCGCCGAACCCTTTCAGTGACGCCCGGCACCGTCCGACGGCCCGGCATACCATCACCCACCCGAGGAGACTTAGGTGAGGCTAAGCTAACTTCATGGACTCGGTGCGGGGCGGCGCGGTCGTCGTCAAGTTCGGCGGCAACGCCATGGTGGACACGGACCTTCAGCGGGCGTTCGCCCGGGACGTAGTGGAACTGCGGCGCGGCGGACTGCGCCCGGTCGTGGTGCACGGGGGCGGTCCGCAGATCAGCGCGATGCTCGGCCGGCTCGGCCTGGAGTCCCGCTTCGAGGCGGGGCTCCGGGTGACGACCCCGGAGGCCATGGACGTGGTGCGGATGGTGCTGAGCGGGCGCGTCCAGCGGGAGCTGGTCGGCCACATCAACGAACACGGCCCCTACGCCGTGGGGATGACCGGCGAGGACGCGCACACCCTGACGGCGGTGCGGCGACCGGCCTGGGTGGACGGCCGGCCGGTGGACATCGGGCTGGTCGGTGACGTCGTGGACGTGAACCCCGGCACGGTGCGCGCACTGCTGGACCGGGGCCACATCCCGGTGGTCTCCCCCGTGGCGCGCGGCGCGGACGGGCAGGTCTACAACGTCAACGCGGACCTCGCGGCCTCGGCGCTGGCGGTGGCCCTGGACGCCGAGCGGCTGGTGATACTCACCGACGTGGCGGGGCTGTACGCCGACTGGCCGCACAGCACCGAGGTGGTGGAGCGGCTGACGGCCGACACCCTGGCCGGACTGCTGCCGGGGCTGGCGAGCGGGATGCTGCCGAAGATGGAGGGCTGTCTGCGCGCGGTACGCGGCGGGGTGCGCGCGGCGCGGGTGCTGGACGGCCGGGTGCCGCACGCGGTACTGCGGAGCGTTCTCGACGGGGACGGCTCCGGCACCACCGTGATCCCCGACGGCGCCTGACCCGCCCCGGGTACGGTGTCCGGCCCGCGCACGGTACGGGCCGGACACCGTCGCGTTCAGAGCGGCCGGGCGAGAATCCGGGCGCCGCGGCGGGGGTCCAGGGACCTCGTCCAGGCCGGCGGCGCCAGGTGTGCGGCCGTGGGCGCGAAGCCGTGCCGGAGGAACAGCCTGCCGCTGCCGATGGTCGCCGTGAACAGGGCGTCGAGCGACCGGTCGCGCGCCCGGTCGAGCACGGCGCGCAGCAGTCCGGCGCCCACCCCGAACCCCTGACGGTGCCCGGCCACGCAGAAGTTGTAGACGACGCCCACCGGCCCCGACCCGCCCGGGTGCACCCGCAACCCCACGGCGCCCTCGACCGGGCCGCCGGAAGCCCGCACCACCAGGAACTCGTCGGCGTGGGCCGCGTAGAGCGAGACGGGCCGCTCGCGCAGCGCACCGGAGCGCGCGAACGGACCCGACAGCGCGGCCAGTTCGGCGGCGTCCTCCCGGCGGGCCGGCCGCACACCGGGCACCGTCGGCAGCGGTACGGACAGGGGGGCGGGGCAGGTGCCCGCGGCGGTCATGGCGCTCCCCACCGCTCTCAGCCGGCGGAGGCGGAGAGCGAACGGGGGCGCAGGTCCGTCCAGTTGGCCTCGATGTACTCCAGACAGGCCGCCCGGTCGCACTCGGCGAGGGCGACCGTCCACCCTCCGGGGACCTCGACGAAGGACGGCCAGAGCGAGTGCTGACCCTCCTCGTTCACCAGGACCAGGAAGCGGCCTTCGGGGTCGTCGAACGGGTTGGTGCTCATACTGTCGGTGCCTCCTCGGGCCCAACGGACCGCCGACGGCAGATTGCTGATGGTGCGTCGGACGGTGTACGGGGATGGAACGATCACATCTACTTAGGTTAGGCTCACCTAATGCAGGATGAGCCTAACTCCTCCCCCTCCCCCTCACAAGCGGCAGTTCGCGCCCCCGGTGAGTGCACACCCTTCGCCCCGTTCGGGCTGCCCGGCCCCATCGGCACCGACGCGTTCTGGGCGGCGGCGCGCACGCCCGTGTCGGTGCCGGACGGCGACGGCGGCTGGCGGACGCTGTTCCTGTGGCGCGGCCACGAGGCCGTCGTGGACTTCGAGAGCTGGTCACCCCCTCTCCCGCTGCGCCGCTGGGCCGGAACGGACTGCTGGTACGCCGAGGTCCGGATGCCCGCTCGGCTGCGGGTCACCTACCGCGTCCTCGCGGACGGCGCCGCCCACGCGGACCCGCTCAACCCGGCCGGGGCCGGGGCCGACCGGTCCCTCGCCACCACCCCGGACGCCCCGGCGCAGCCGCACTGGCCCGTCGTCGGCGCCGAGGACGTACCGCCCCTCCCCGGGACCCGGCTCCGCTGGACCGGCGGGCGCCTCGGCGGGCGGCGCACCGTGCGGGTGCATCCGGTGAACGGTGGCGGGCCGGTGGTGCTGCTGCTCGACGGGGACGACTGGCTGTATCTGCACCCCGCCATGACCGCGTTCGAGTCGGCCGCCGCCGCGGGCGCGATGCCGCCCGTCACCCTGGTCTTCCTGCCCGCCCGGGACCGCGAGGCGGAGTACGCCTGCCGTCCCGCTCTCTGGGAGGCGGTCCGCGACGAACTGCTGCCGCTCCTGGCCAAGTCCGGAGTCCCGGCCGATCCCGACCGGCTCGTCGTCGCCGGGCAGAGCCTGGGCGGGCTGAGCGCGCTGTACGCGGCGCTGGAGTTCCCCGGCCTGGTCCGGCGGATCGCCGTCCAGTCGGCCTCGCTGTGGTGGTCCCCCGGTGCTGCGGGGCTCCCGGACCCGTTGGGCGGGCCGCTCGGCGGCGCCCTCGCCGAGCGGCTGCGCGGGGTGACGGGGCTGTCCGGGCTGCGGTGCGCGTTCGACGTCGGGGAGCACGAGCCCCGGATGCTGCCGCACTGCGAACTGGTCGAGACCCTGACCGCGCGGGCCGGGGCGACAGTGCGGGTCTCCCGCTCGGCCTCGGCCCACGACCGGGCGGGCTGGCGTCACGCCCTGCTCCGGGACGTCGCCTGGGCCCTGGACGGGTGATTCCGGAGCCCCGGTCAGAGCCTGCGGCGCGACCGGTCGCCACCGTGGTCACTCCGCGAAGTGTGACCCGTCGGATCGCGGCCGACGGACTCTCACTCGATCTCATTCGGGTCGGCGGATTCCTGCCGCCCGGGCCGTGAGTGACGGATCCGTACGACGCCGTTGTCCAGGTCCACGCCAAGTGGCGGACCCTCGGCGGGGCGGACGTTCTTGCGGACCCTCTCCTGCTCCATCGCCCGCTTCACCGCTTGTGCTGCCGGAGAGAACTCCTCCGCCAGTGCCGCGCCACGCCCCTTCGTCCTGCGGTAGTAGATCCATCCGTGGCGCTCCGCCCACAGCAGAGCGCGATCCGCCAGGATCAGGCAGATACCGGCAGCGACGCCGACTGTCACCACAAGCAGAGTGCTTCTCATACCGCTGAAACGCAGCAACCCTCTACCGCGTTCCACGCTCCAGCCACAGGTACGGCTATACGGCGAGCCCAACTTCCGCTCATGCCATGCCATTTGGGAATTCCGAGAAGCATCGCCCCGAAGCGACACGGCCCTCTGACCAGCTCCGCCCGACCGCGGATCTCGCCGACCCGGCTGCGTCGTCACGCCGTGGGAGCACCGCACCCCGAGAGCGCCGGTCGTTGAGCGGCCCAACCCCTAAGGCAGCCCTCCGGGTGCGCTGGGGGATCCTCCCGATACCTCACAGCCGGACCGGACAGGGACTGTATGGGCATGACCTCAATGGCACGCAGAACCCGGCTGCTCTCCGTCCTCATCCCCTTCCTGCTGCTGTGCTACGGCGTGCTTCGTCTGATCGACGGCATGGACGGCGACCACGGCCCGGGGCCGGCCTGGAACCTCGGCCACACGTTCTTCCTCACCGCCTTTCTCCTGCTCGGTGCCTTCGTCGTGGAACTGCGCCGCCTCGTTCCCGCGGCCACCGTCCGGATGCGGACCGCCGCCGGTGCCGCCGTGGTCGCCGGGGTATTCGGCGCAGGCTGTTTCGTGTGGGTCATCCTCGGCGATCTGTTCTCCGGCCTGGCCGACTCCGCCCCGCTGCCCGACCTCCTCGAGTCGGCAGGCCCGCTCGCCTTCCAGCTCGGCCTGCTCACCCTGCTGATCATGCTGGCAGCCGTACGGCCCAGGCGGCTGCCCGTGTGGAGCCCGGCGCTCGTATTCGTGTCCTTCGCCCTGATCGCGGTCAGCCTCGACCTGATCCCGCTCGCGGCCGTCGGCCTCATGGCCGGCCTGGCACCGCTGGCCCGCAACCGCACACTCCGCACAGCGCCGTAGGCCCGCGTACCGCGCCGGCGCCCGGGGCGGTGTGGACCTGTCGGGGAACGCCGTCGGGTCCCCTTCCGGGAACCGGACCCGGCCGGTGCCGTGGTGATCAGATCGTTGCCGCCCCGCGTACAACCGCGAACAGCCCTCCCCTGTCACATAGTCGGCCGCGAGGACGTACCTCCGGTGCACTTGCGCCTGCGCGTTCGGCCCAGGCGCGGGAAAGAGGCGGGTCGGATGGCAGAAAAGACGTTGCGGAAAGTGGTGGTGGCCGGTGCGGCGACGGCCGTGTTCACCGGGATGGCGGCATCGGTGCCGGCCGGGGCGGCGGAGGGCGGGGTCGCCTTCTCCCGGGTCTCGGTGAACGGCGGGAAGGCAATCGTGGTCGGAGTCAAGGAGGAGGTCGAGGTGCATGCGACCTTCCGGATGACGACCAGGCTGAAGTACGGGTACGGGCCGACGGTGTTTCCCTACCGGGGCAAGCTCAGCAACATGGACACCATGCACACCGCGGTCGTCACCAGCGACTGCGAGGTCGTGGACCGCTCCAAGGGCATCTGCGACTTCGAGGAATGGATCTACATCGACCCGCGGAACAGCGACTTCGGGAACGAGGACGCCGGAACCTGGCGGACCGCCGCCCGGCTCTTCCTCGCCGGTGACGGCCAGGACGTCGATGACAAGAACCTTCCGTTGCAGCTCAAGCGGGCAACGCGCGTCACTGCCAACGCCTCGCCGGAGCCGGTCGCGAAGGGGAGGACCATCACCGTGACCGGGCGGGTCACCCGGGCGAACTGGGACACTCACACCTACCAGGGGTACGCGGGCCGGACGGTCAGCCTGCAGTTCAAGGCGGCGGGCGCCTCCTCGTACACGACGGTCAAGAAGGCGACGTCGGGCAGGACGGGGGCGCTCAGGACCACGGTGAAGGCCACCGTGCCGGGCACATGGCGGTGGACCTACTACGGGAACGCCACCTCCGGGGCGAAGTCGTCGGCCGGGGACCACGTCGCCGTACGGTAGGCGGCCCGCACCGGCCGCCTCGCCCCGCGGAAGCACTGTCGTCCGGACCCGGGTGCCCGGCGGGTCGCGGTGAGGCCGGGGCCATGAGGGGGCGTGCCGCGCGAGACCGTGCGCCGTTCCGCCGAGCGCCGGCCGGGAACACCGGGGCCCCGGTGTTCCCGGCCG
>NZ_JBHJQP010000030.1:0-52904 GCF_042262625.1 Streptomyces sp. NPDC056347
GTGGGCCGGTCCGCCCTGTTCCCGGCCGGCGCGGGCCGTCTGCAGCCGGGCGCGGCGGGGGCCCGCGGCCGGCCCCCCCCCCCCCCGCCGGTACGCAGCGGAGCCGGCTCCTGGCCGGGCGAGGCGTCGCCGAGGGCGGCGGGCCGCGACAGGGCGTCGGGGCGTCGCCCGCCCCGGCCCTCACCGAGCACCCGCCAGCCGTTCCGGGTCAGCGTGATGTACGCCCCGCACCGCAGCCCGTGCAGTGTGCAGGCGTCACGCAGACCCCACATCCACGCCCCGTCCTCCTCCGTCCAGCGCTCGTCCCCCTCACGGCAGTAGAGGAGCACCGCCGTACGGACGGGGGTACGGAGGCGGAGGTCGTGCGGGACGACCCGGCGCAGATGCGCCAGCAGCGCGTTGCGGAACTCCCAGCCGTCCGCCGCCGTGGCCCGGCGCGTGAACGAGGCACTGGCCCTGACGCGCTCCTCGTGGTCGAGCACGGCCACCACGGCGGTCGCGGGGGTGGGGCCGTGCCGGGAGTGCAGGCCGGTGACGACCTCGCGGGGACTGCGCAGCAGCGGTATGCCCGCCTCCGCCCACTCGGCCGGTTCGAGCGTCCTGGCGAGACGGTTGGCCGGAGTGGCGGACGCCGATATCGAGGTGGCGGCGGACGGAGCGAATCCGAAGGTCACGATCCTCCCTTCGCGTACGCGCCCACGGTGCGGGCGGGTCGAGTGAGGGCGCACCGCGGCACGGCCCTTCCGGGCCGCGGAAGGGACGGTGCGGGGAGCGATTCCAATTCTTCCCGGCGCACCGGCGGGCGGCAACGAGCAATTGGCGCGGCTGACGGGAATGCGCCGGAATGACTCTGATATCCCTGCCCACGTCCGGCCCGGCCGATGCCTCCCGTCCCGCCCGAACGCCGGGGGACCAGCGGAAACATCCCGTCCGCCCCGGACGGCCGGGCCGCCCCGGCCGTCACGGCGACCGCCCGGGAGACCGCGCCCGCGACACGGGGCGGATTCGCCGATTGTCCGAGCCATCGGGTTGCATGGAGGCATGGACAACCTGGAGCTCCGCGCCGAAGCCGATGCCATCCTCGCCGAGCTCGTCGGTGATCCAGGGGGCCCGGCGCGGTTGCGGGAGGACCAGTGGCAGGCGGTGTCGGCCCTGGTGGAGGAGCGCCGCCGGGCGCTGGTCGTGCAGCGCACGGGATGGGGCAAGTCGGCGGTGTACTTCGTGGCCACCGCGCTGCTGCGCCGACGCGGCTCGGGCCCCACGGTGATCGTTTCGCCGCTGCTGGCGCTGATGCGCAACCAGGTCGAGTCCGCCGCGCGCGCCGGTATCCGGGCGCGCACCATCAATTCGGCCAACCCGGAGGAATGGGATGCCATCTACCAGGAGGTCGACCGCGGCGAGACCGATGTCCTGCTCGTGAGCCCGGAGCGCCTCAACTCCGTGGACTTCCGGGACCAGGTGCTGCCCAGGCTCGCCGCCACGACCGGCCTGTTGGTGGTGGACGAGGCGCACTGCATCTCCGACTGGGGACACGACTTCCGGCCCGACTACCGCAGGCTGCGGTCGATGCTCGCCGAGCTCGCGCCCGGCGTCCCGGTGCTGGCCACCACGGCGACGGCCAACGCGCGGGTCACCGCCGATGTGGCCGAGCAGCTGGGCACGGGCGCCGGTGAGGCCCTGGTGCTGCGGGGCCCGCTCGACCGGGAGAGCCTGCGGCTGGGCGTCGTCCGGCTGCCGGACGCCCCGCACCGGCTGGCCTGGCTCGCGGAACACCTGGACGAGCTGCCGGGCTCCGGGATCATCTACGCCCTCACCGTCGCCGCCGCCGAAGAGGCCACCGCGTATCTGCGGCAGCGCGGCTTCGACGTCGCCTCGTACACCGGAAGGACGGAGAACGCCGACCGGCTCCAGGCCGAGACGGACCTGCAGGAGAACCGGGTCAAGGCGCTGGTCGCGACATCGGCCCTGGGCATGGGCTTCGACAAGCCGGACCTCGGCTTCGTGGTCCACCTCGGCTCGCCGTCCTCGCCGATCGCCTACTACCAGCAGGTGGGCCGTGCCGGGCGCGGGGTGGCGCACGCCGATGTGCTGCTGCTTCCGGGCAAGGAGGACGAGGCCATCTGGCGCTATTTCGCCGATACGGCCTTTCCGCCCGAGGCGCAGGTCCGCCAGACTCTTTCGGCCCTGGCCGGGGCGGGGCGGCCGCTGTCCGTGCCGGCCCTGGAAGCCGTGGTGGACCTTCGGCGCACCCGCCTGGAGTCGATGCTGAAGGTGCTGGACGTCGACGGTGCGGTCAAGCGCGTCAAGGGCGGCTGGACGGCCACCGGCGCCGAGTGGGTCTACGACGCCGAGCGCTATGCCTGGGTGGCGCGGCAGCGGGCGGCCGAGCAGCAGGCCATGCGCGACTACGCGAATACCTCCGGGTGCCGGATGGAGTACCTGCGCCGCCAGCTGGACGACGAGGGGGCGGTCCCGTGCGGCCGCTGTGACAATTGCGCGGGAGCCTGGGCCGATACCACCGTGTCGACCGAGGCACTGACGGGCGCGACGAAGGAACTGGACCGCCCCGGGGTGGAGATCGAGCCGCGCCGCATGTGGCCGACGGGAATGCCTGCGCTGGGCATCGAGCTCAAGGGCCGCATTCCGGCCCAGGAGCAGTGCTCCACCGGGCGTGCCCTGGGGCGGCTCTCCGACATCGGCTGGGGCAACCGGCTCCGCCCGCTCCTGGCCGCGAGCACGCCGGACGGACCGGTACCGGACGACGTGCTGCGGGCCGCGGTGGCGGTCCTCGCCGACTGGGCCCGTTCCCCGGGGGGCTGGGCGGCGAGCGCTCCGGATGCCGCCGCCCGGCCGGTGGGAGTCGTTGCCGTGCCGTCCCTGACCCGCCCGCAATTGGTCGGTTCCCTCGCGCGGGGGATCGCCGAGGTCGGCCGCCTACCCTTCCTCGGCGCCCTGACGTACACCGGACCCGACGGCGTGCACGCGGCCCGGCGCAGCAACTCCGCCCAGCGCCTCAAGGGACTCTCCGGCGCCTTCGCCGTCCCGGAGGAACTGGCCGACACCCTGGCCCGCACCCCCGGTCCCGTACTGCTCGTGGACGACGCCACCGACTCCGGCTGGACCCTCGCGGTCGTCGCCCGACTGCTCAGGCGGGCGGGCAGCGGGCAGGTTCTGCCCCTTGTCCTCGCCGCGGCGGGCTGACCCGGCACGCGAAAGCGGCGTGCCCGGCCCTCCACCACGGCCTCCGCGCCCGCCGACGACGGTCGTCCCTCCCATGAAACCCGACGACCACGTCACCTGGCGAACACCCCCCAGACCCCTGTGGACAGAGTTATCCACAGGGGTCGCGGAATCCGGCCGTACGCGGGACGGTCGTGCCATGAACCAGCACCACGAATCCACCGGCCCGGCCGACGCGCGGCAGATCACCCTGCGCGGCCCCGCCGAGCTTGCCGACGCCCTTCCCTACCTCATGGGGTTCCACCCGAACGACAGCGTGGTCATGGTCGCCCTGCACGGCGGCCGGGGCCGCTTCGGCGGCCGCCTCCGGCTCGGCATCCCGCAATCGCCCCAGGAGTGGGAGCCCGTCTCCGAGCAGCTGGCGGAGTGCTTGATCAAGGGCAGCGAGCGGCGTGGGGAGCGTCCGGACGCGATCGTCGTCTTCCTCTGCCAGGATCCCGCCGAAGGCGAGTCCGGCGGCCGGCTCATGGAGCGGTTGCGACCGCTCGCCCAGCATCTGCGCAGGGCCTGCGGCGCGTTGGACGTGCCGGTGCTCGAAGCCCTCTGCATCTCCGACGGCCGCTACTGGTCCTACTGCTGTCCGGACGAGCGCTGTTGCCCGGCGGAGGGCAATCAACTGGCCATGCCCGGCACGTCGGTGATGGCGGCCGCCGCCACGTACGCGGGTATCCAAGTGCGTGGATCGCTACGGGAGATGGAGGCGCGGCTCGCACCGCTGAAGACCTCCGCAGTGCCGGGCCAGCAACGGGCACTCGACATGGCGGGAGCCGAGTTGCTGCCCAGGCTCCTCGACGAGGAGGGGCGCGAGGAAGTGGCCCGGGACACCCTGGACCTGGCCCGGCGGCTCGTCGAGCGTTTCGGTGAGGTCCCGGCCGCGACGCCCTCTGTCTCCGACCTCAACGACGACCGGCTGGTCGGCTCCGACGAAGCCGCCGCGATGATTCTCGGCCTCCAGGACCGGGAGACCCGGGACCGGGTCGCGGAATGGATGGAAGGCCCGCAGGCCGATGCGGCGTTACGGCTGTGGCGTGCGCTGTCCCGCCGCTGCGTGACGCCGTACGAGGAGCATGCCGTGGCGCCGCTGACCCTGGTCGGCTGGGTCTCCTGGTCGACGGGCGACGAACCGGCCGCACGGGTCGCGCTGGGGCTCGCCCTGCGGCTGGATCCCGGATACACCTTCGCCCAGCTCCTGCACGAGGCGTGCAACCAGGGCCTGGACCCGGAGACATTGCGCCGCTGTCTGCGGGGGGAGCGCGAGGCCCGGAAGCGGCGGCGCGTGCACGGGCCGGAACGGAGCACAAAGCTCCGTGCGGCGCGGCCGACGGCCGCGCGCCGCAAGCGGGCCCCGTCCGGCTCCACCCGTCCCGAATCGGCGACCGCCCGGCGCCGGTCCGGGCAAGCCGCCCCCGGGCGGCGCGCGCCGGGCGACAAAAGGTGATCCACGAGCGGTTCCGTCCCGGCGGGGCGCCGTCGGCGAAGACTTCCCCGAAGAGAACGGCGAAGGGAGTGCTTATCGTCAGGGAGACGACTATGATCACCGCATGCCGCCCTACGACCCGTCGACCTTCCCGCCCTTCGCTGTCACCGTCGACCTGGTCGTGCTCACAGTGCGCCGCCATGCGCTCTGCGCGCTCGTGGTACGCCGTGGTGAGTCACCGTTCCAGGGGCGCTGGGCGCTGCCCGGCGGATTCGTCAGAGCCGATGAGGACCTCGGTGCCGCGGCGGCGCGTGAGCTCGTCGAGGAGACCGGCCTGTGCGCCCAGGACCCGGTCGCCCCGGCGATCGGGAACGGCGCCCACCTCGAACAGCTTGCCACCTACGGCGACCCCGGCCGCGATCCCCGGATGCGGGTCGTCAGCGTCGCCCATCTCGCCCTGGCCCCCGATCTTCCTGCTCCGAGGGCGGGCGGCGACGCGCACAGCGCGCGATGGTCGCTGGTCGACGACCTGCTCGGGTCGGAGGGAAGCTTCGTTCACGACGACGAGGGCCAGGCTCCGCTGGCGTTCGATCACGCGCGGATTCTCGCCGACGGGGTCGAGCGAGCCCGATCCAAGATCGAGTACTCCTCGCTGGCCACCGCCTTCTGCCCTCCGGAGTTCACGGTCGGCGAGCTGCGGAGGGTGTACGAAGCGGTGTGGGGTGTGGTCCTCGACCCGCGCAACTTCCACCGCAAGGTCACCGGCACTCCCGGTTTCCTGGTGCCCACCGGTGGGACGACCACGCGTCAGGGCGGGCGCCCGGCCCAGCTCTTCCGGGCCGGTGCGGCCACCGTGCTCAACCCTCCGATGCTGAGGCCCGAGGTCTGACCGAGCGGAACACCACGGCACGGGTGCTGCGCGAAAAGTCGGATATGTCGCGTTATCTTTCTGCGGTACCGTCCTGCCGCCGAGCGGTCTCACCTACCGCGAGAGAAGCGATGCTCCAGGCCATCGGAATCACCAGCGCCCCACGCCGCGGTCTTCCGGCCGCCGTGGACAACCTCACCTTCGAAGCCCGGCCGGGGCGCGTCACGGCGTTGCTGGGAGCCCCCGGCTCGGGCAAGACCACGGCTCTCCGCCTCATGCTCGAACTCGATCCGGGGCGGGGGGTCGCCTACTTCCGGGGCAGGCCGCTGCACCGGATTCCTCACCCCGCGCGCGAGGTGGGGGTGCTGCTCGGGGACGTACCGGGCCATCCCGCCCGGACCGCCCGCGGGCAACTCAGGATGCTCGCCGCCGCCGCGGGCGTGCCCGCGGCCAGGGCCGACGAAGTACTCGAGCTCGTCGGCCTCACCGGGCTCGGGGACCGGCGCATCGGCACCCTCTCGCTCGGCATGGACCGTCGGCTCGCCCTCGCCTCGGCGTTGCTCGGCGGCCCCCACACACTCGTCCTCGACGATCCGACGGAGGGCCTCGACCCGCGCGAGGGCCGCTGGCTGCACGGACTGCTGCGGGCTCACGCGAACCGGGGCGCAGCCGTGCTCTACACCACCGCGGACCCCAGGGAAGCCGCACGGGCCGCCGACCGGGTGGTCTCCATCGAGGGCGGCCGCCTCGTCGCGGACCAGGCCGCCGACGACTTCTCCCGCACCCGGCTGCGCCCCCGGGTCGCGGTCCGCAGTCCGCACGCGGCCCGTCTCGCAGCGGCCGTCAGCCGTGAGGCCAGGGCGGCCCGGCGCTCGGTCGAGGTGGTGTCCGAGGACGGCGGTCACCTCGCGGTGTACGGCTCCAGCTGCGCGGAGATCGGGGACATCGCGTTCCGGAACGGGCTCCCGGTGCACCGGCTGGCCGACGAGGTGGGCGATGCCGGTTCCCGGGCGCGCGGGGGCGACGAGGGCCCGCAGGGCCTTGCTGCGCCGCGAGTCCTCGAGCGCGTCGCCGGGGCTGCCGGTGGCGCCGGGCCACACGCCGTGCGGCCGGCCGCACGGCCGAGAGCGCCAGGACTGCCGACCGCCCGGCGCGATCTGGTCCGCGGCCCGCTGCACCCGCTCCGCTACGAGCTGCGCCGCCTGCTCGGGGTCCGGACGACAGCGCTGATCGCGGGCACAGTGCTGGTCGCCTCCGTCGTTCTCTCGGTGCTTCTCGCCCGCACCGGTCACGTCCCGCTTCCGAAGGTGCTGGCGGCCTGGCCGTCACTGCTGCCGCTGCCGCCCGCCGCGGTAGGTGCCGGGCTGCTCGGCGCCCTTTCGTACGGCGACGAGTTCCGCTACCCCGCCCTGGTCGCGGTCCGTGGCGCCGTCCCACGTCGCCTGGGGCTGCTGCTGGCGAAACTGGCGGTCACCGCCGGCGCCGCGGCGGCGCTGGCCCTGGCGGCCATGCTGCTCTCCGGTGAAGCCGTGGGTCTTGTGTACGGCCACGAGTGGATGCGCTTTCCTTCCAACGCGGCATTCCTCGGCGTGAGTTGGGTGGCGATGACCATCGGCTGCGCCTGGGCCGGACTGCTGGCCGCCGGAGTCTTCCGGGTGGCAACGGCCGGTGTCGCTGCCGTACTTGCCGTACCCGTACTCGTGGTCCCGCTCGTCCGGCAACTGCTGATGGCGCCTGGATCCCGTCCCGCCTCGGGGCTTCCGGCCGGGCTGCGCGAACTGATGTGGCCGCGCTGGCCGCAGGAGACGGACCGGTGGACGGCGGCCGTCCTGGGGGTGGTGGCGCATCCGGTGGGGGTGGCGCTGACGTTGTCGCTGTCGGCCCTGGCCCTCGCCTATCTCCTCACCGGCCTTCAGTGGAGGGCCCGTTGGAGGTCTCAGAAGGTCGCAGGGTCCGGCCGTCCCTCGTAACCCTCCACAGCTGCGCCCGATTTATGCGGGTAAAACGTCAATTGAGGTGATGGCGGCGATCACCCTTTCGTGTGCTTTTCACCAAAGACCTCAAGAGCCGAGTGAGCTGCGCCGACAAAGGATGCGTGAGTACCCTTGCGCACACCATGATGACCGCCGCCCGCTCCGCCGATTCCGGCCTCGCCGGCCCGGGTGAACTCGACCGCTACCCGTACGCGGAGGCGCCGGCCGGCGAGCGTGCCGCCGCCCGTTCCTGGGACGGCCCCGAAGCAGAGCTCGGCCGGGTCGGCCGCCGGGGCTCGGCCAGCCGGGGCCGAGGCCTCCACGGGCAACTCGTTCAGCAGCTGGGACAGATGATCGTTTCGGGCGACCTGGGTGCCGACCGGCCTCTCGTGCCGGAGGAGATCGGCCAGCGCTTCGAGGTCTCCCGCACCGTCGTACGCGAATCGCTGCGCGTTCTCGAGGCCAAGGGCCTGGTCAGCGCCCGGCCCAACGTAGGCACCCGGGTCCGCCCCGTCAGCGACTGGAACCTGCTGGACCCCGACATCATCGAATGGCGCGCCTTCGGTCCTCAGCGCGAGGACCAGCGGCGCGAGCTCGGCGAGCTCCGGTGGACGATCGAGCCCCTGGCTGCCCGTCTCGCCGCGGAGCACGGCTGCGAGGACATCCGGCAGCGCCTCAGTGACATGGTGGAGATCATGGGGCATGCGGTCGCGCAGGGCGACATGATCACCTGCTCCCGGGCCGACACGGAGTTCCACGCCCTGCTCATCCAGGCCGCGGGCAACCGCATGCTGGAGCACCTCTCGGGCATCGTTTCCGCCGCGCTCCAGGTGTCCGGCGGACCGGTCACGGGCTGTGACCGACCCGGTGAGGCCTCCCTCGGCCACCACACCCGGATCGTCGAGGCCCTCGCGTCCGGCGACGCCGCGGGTGCCGAATCGGCCATGCGGCAACTGCTCGTCGTTCACCCCGAGGTGGAGCGTGTGGTGCCCGCGCCCCGCGAACACTGAGTACCGCACGGCCGGGGTACGCGAGTCGCGTGCCGCCGGGTCGCCGCGGTCCGGCGGCACAGTCGTGGGGTTTTGCTCCCTTGGTCGCGTTCGTCGCAAATGAGGTGTGACTCGGGCCACGCGGATTGGGCGTAACACTCCTCGAAGCAGTGCGATGACTTAAGAGGTGACCGCCGCGGAAGGAATACAGCAGCCATTCAGTGCGCTGTGGAGTTCTGAGGCCAAACCCGCGCCGCCGGTACATTCCCAGCCCGGCGGTCGTCGGCTCAAGCCCTTTTCGGGGCCGGGCCGGAAGCCGTTTCCATCGTTCCGAGAGGTTGTTCGTGTCGGCCAGCACATCCCGTACGCTCCCGCCGGAGATCGCCGAGTCCGAGTCTGTGATGGCGCTCATCGAGCGGGGAAAGGCTGATGGGCAGATCGCCGGCGATGACGTGCGTCGGGCCTTCGAGGCTGACCAGATTCCGCCAACCCAGTGGAAGAATGTTCTGCGCAGCCTCAATCAGATCCTCGAGGAAGAGGGTGTGACGCTGATGGTCAGTGCCGCGGAGCCGTCCAAACGTGCCCGCAAGAGCGTCGCAGCGAAGAGCCCGGTCAAGCGCACCGCCACCAAGACTGTCGCGGCCAAGACCACCGTGACCAGGACTGTCGCGGCCACTGCCGCCCCGTCGGCAGAGGCCACGAACGTGGTGGCCGACGACGCTGCCACGGCCGGCCCTGCGAAGAAGACGGCAGCCAAGAAGACGGCTGCCAAGAAGACCGCCGCGAAGAAGACGGCGGCCAAGAAGACAGCAGCGAAGAAGTCCGGAAAGCAGGACGACGAGCTCCTCGACGGCGACGAGGCGATCGAGGAAGTAAAGGTCGGCAAGGGCGAGGAAGAGGAGGGCGAGGGCGAGAACAAGGGCTTCGTCCTCTCCGACGACGACGAGGACGACGCGCCCGCGCAGCAGGTCGCCGTCGCCGGTGCCACCGCCGACCCGGTCAAGGACTACCTCAAGCAGATCGGCAAGGTCCCCCTCCTCAATGCCGAGCAGGAGGTCGAGCTCGCCAAGCGCATCGAGGCCGGTCTGTTCGCCGAGGACAAGCTGGCGAACAGCGACAAGCTCGCCCCGAAGCTCAAGCGCGAGCTGGAGATCATTGCCGAGGACGGGCGCCGCGCCAAGAACCACCTGCTGGAGGCCAACCTCCGTCTCGTGGTGTCGCTGGCCAAGCGCTACACCGGCCGCGGCATGCTCTTCCTGGACCTCATCCAGGAAGGCAACCTCGGTCTGATCCGCGCGGTCGAGAAGTTCGACTACACCAAGGGCTACAAGTTCTCCACGTACGCCACCTGGTGGATCCGTCAGGCGATCACCCGCGCCATGGCCGACCAGGCCCGCACCATCCGTATCCCGGTGCACATGGTGGAGGTCATCAACAAGCTCGCCCGTGTGCAGCGCCAGATGCTCCAGGACCTGGGTCGCGAGCCCACGCCGGAGGAGCTGGCCAAGGAGCTCGACATGACCCCCGAGAAGGTCATCGAGGTCCAGAAGTACGGTCGTGAGCCGATCTCCCTCCACACCCCGCTGGGTGAGGACGGGGACAGCGAGTTCGGTGACCTGATCGAGGACTCCGAGGCGGTCGTCCCGGCCGACGCGGTCAGCTTCACGCTCCTCCAGGAGCAGCTGCACTCGGTGCTCGACACGCTCTCCGAGCGTGAGGCGGGCGTGGTCTCGATGCGGTTCGGCCTCACCGACGGCCAGCCGAAGACCCTCGACGAGATCGGCAAGGTCTACGGAGTGACGCGTGAGCGTATCCGTCAGATCGAGTCGAAGACCATGTCGAAGCTGCGCCACCCGTCGCGTTCGCAGGTGCTGCGCGACTATCTCGACTAGGTCGCGGAGCGCATGGCCCGAGGGCCCGGATCCCCGTGGGGGAGCCGGGCCCTCGGCCTATCAGCACGTGCGGCCGACGTCGGACGGGACGACTCTGAGTGGGAACGGTTCACCACAGAGTCAGGAGTACGCATGTCCCGTACCGTTTTCCGTGCTCTGCCCGGGGTGCTCGCCCTGGTCGCTGCCACGGCCCTGATATCTCTCGGTTCGCCCGCGAGGGCCGCCGAGGACGGCATAGTCGTCGGCGGTCAGCCGGCGCACGTCAAGGACAGTCCGTGGGCGGTGGCGCTGTCCAGCCGCGATCGCTTCGGTGACGCGCGCGCCGGTCAGTTCTGCGGCGGTGTCGTGGTGGCGCCGAAGAAGGTGTTGACCGCCGCGCACTGCCTCAGCCGGGAGGCGCTCGGCGTCGATGTCGGCAGTGTGCACGACCTTCGGGTCATTTCAGGCCGTGACGCCCTGCGGGGAACCGGGGGGCAGGAGACGGCTGTGCAGGAGACGTGGACGAACCCCGGCTTCGACCCCGCCACGAACGCGGGCGACCTGGCCGTGCTCACCCTCGCCGACGCGCTTCCCGCGAAGAACGTGATCCCGATGGCCGAATCCGGTGACGCGGCGTACGCCTCGGGTACGGAAGCGATGGTCTACGGGTGGGGTGACACGACGGGAGGCGGCGACTACGCGACGTCGCTGCGGTCCGCGAAGGTGCACGTACTGTCGGACGCCACGTGCCAGCAGGCTTACCCGGGCGGCAGGAACGGTGCGTACGACGCCTCCTCGATGCTGTGCGCGGGCGAACTGCTGGGCGGGTACGACGCGTGCCAGGGCGACAGCGGCGGGCCGCTGGTGGCCCGTGGACGGCTCATCGGGCTGGTCTCCTGGGGGAACGGCTGCGCGCGCGTGGGATACCCCGGCGTGTACACACGGGTCTCCGCCGCCATCGGCTGGATGCCGAAAACCGGCTGACCGGCATTCCCGCCAGGAAACGAGAACGGGCGGCGCCCCCAATGGGGGTGCCGCCCGTCGGCCGGTCCGGGACCTGGCCCGCGCTCGTCGTGGATGCGAGGTGTCAGTGCCGTTCCTCTTCGGCGGCCTGGGCCTGCACGGCCGTGAGCCGGTCCGTCTCATCCTGTATTTCCGCGGCGATCTTCTTGAGTTCCGGCTCGAACTTGCGACCGTGGTGGGCGCAGAAGAGCAGTTCACCGCCGCTGATCAGGACGACGCGCAGATATGCCTGGGCGCCGCAACGGTCACAGCGGTCTGCTGCGGTCAGCGGGCTCGCGGGGGTCAGAACAGTAGTCACGTCGCCTCTTCTCTAGCTCGACGAGCTGTCGTACCAGGGTCAACATCCAACCAGGCCGAAAACGTTCCCGCTCGTGGCTTTTCTTCGAAAATTCTTCTCAAGATGGCTGTCTGTTGCCGGTTCGCGGCGAATGTGCCGTATTGCGTAGCGCTACGGTTTCGCGTTGCTTGTCTTGGTGGTGCCCTCCCGGCTGGCTTGCCGGTTCGTTCATGAGGACGTGCCCGGAGCCTAAATGGTTCATGCCTGGAAGGGAACGTGATGTTCGCGTCACTCCCGCAAGGCATCGAACGTGTATGCGAGGCTGGACTAGTGTGAGGGGTGATGAAGGGTGGCGTTACAACCGCTCTACCAGGCCTCGGTACCCTCTCAGCGGCGACCGAAGCCGAGCCCGTTACCCACTGGGCCCCATTTGAAATTCAGCGAGGAGCGAACCGCGTGACCGCCGATACGTCCGTGCCGTCCACTGCGCTGCTGACCGGAGCAGACCAAGACGGCTCCAACTACACCGCGCGGCATCTGCTCGTACTCGAGGGGCTCGAAGCAGTTCGCAAGCGCCCCGGGATGTACATCGGGTCCACCGACAGCCGTGGCCTCATGCACTGCCTCTGGGAGATCATCGACAACGCCGTCGACGAAGCCCTCGGCGGCTACTGCGATCGCATCGAGGTCATCCTCCACGACGACAGTTCCGTGGAGGTCCGGGACAACGGACGGGGCATCCCGGTCGATGTCGAGCCCAAGACAGGCCTGTCCGGCATCGAGGTCGTGATGACCAAGCTGCACGCCGGCGGAAAGTTCGGCGGTGGCTCGTACGCCGCTTCGGGCGGTCTGCACGGCGTCGGCGCCTCGGTCGTCAATGCGCTCTCCGCCCGGCTCGACGTCGAGGTCGACCGCAACAGTGCCACGCATTCGATCAGTTTCCGGCGCGGTGTCCCGGGGATCTTCACCGAATCGGGGCCGGACAGCCCGTTCGACCCGGCCAACGGCCTCCTCAAGGGCAAGCGGGTGCCGAAGGCGCGCACCGGCACCAGGGTGCGCTACTGGGCGGACCGGCAGATCTTCCTCAAGGACGCCAAGCTCAACCTGGAGACGCTTCACCAGCGGGCCCGCCAGACGGCCTTCCTCGTTCCCGGGCTCACGATCGTCGTCCGTGACGAACGCGGCCTGGACGACGAGGGGCGCACCGAGGACACCTTCCGGTTCGACGGCGGGATCAGCGAGTTCTGCGAGTACCTGGCCCAGGACAAGGCGGTCTGCGACGTTCTGCGTCTGAGCGGGCAGGGCACGTTCAAGGAGACCGTGCCGGTGCTCGACGAGCGCGGCCACATGACGGCGACCGAGGTCACGCGCGAGCTCGCCGTCGATGTCGCGATGCGCTGGGGCACCGGGTACGACACCAACGTCAAGTCCTTCGTCAACATCATCGCCACCCCCAAGGGCGGCACACATGTGACCGGATTCGAGCGCTCCGTGACCAAGACGGTCAATGAGGCGCTGCGCTCCGCCAAGCTGCTCCGCGTCGCCGAGGACGACATCGTCAAGGACGACGCCTTGGAGGGCCTCACCGCGGTGGTCACCGTGCGACTGGCCGAGCCGCAGTTCGAGGGCCAGACCAAGGAGGTCCTCGGCACCTCGGCGGCCAACCGCATCGTCGCCAATGTCGTGTCCAAGGAACTCAAGGCGTTCCTGACCTCGACGAAGCGTGACGCGAAGGCCCAGGCCAGGGCGGTGCTGGACAAGGCGGTCGCGGCCGCGCGGACCCGTATCGCGGCCCGTCAGCACAAGGACGCGCAGCGTCGCAAGACAGCGCTGGAGTCCTCCTCGCTGCCGGCCAAGCTCGCCGACTGCCGCAGCGACGACGTGGACCGCAGCGAACTCTTCATCGTCGAGGGAGACTCCGCGCTCGGTACGGCGAAGCTCGCCCGGAACAGTGAGTTCCAGGCCCTGCTGCCGATCCGGGGGAAGATCCTCAACGTTCAGAAGGCTTCCGTCTCGGACATGCTGAAGAACGCAGAGTGCGGTGCGATCATCCAGGTCATAGGAGCCGGGTCGGGCCGGACCTTCGACATCGACGCCGCCAGGTACGGGAAGATCGTCCTGCTGGTGGACGCGGATGTCGACGGCGCGCACATCCGGGTCCTGCTGCTGACCCTGTTCCAGCGGTACATGCGGCCCATGGTCGAGGCGGGGCGCGTCTTTGCCGCGGTGCCCCCGCTCCACCGGATCGAGCTCGTCCAGCCGAAGAAGGGCCAGGACAAGTACATCTACACGTACTCGGACAACGAACTGCGCCAGCGGCTGCTGGAGCTCCAGCGGAAGAACATCCGGTACAAGGACTCGATCCAGCGTTACAAGGGGCTGGGCGAGATGGACGCGGACCAGCTGGCGGAGACCACGATGGACCCGCGTCACCGCACCTTGCGGAGGATCAACATCGGTGACCTGGACGCGGCCGAGCAGGTCTTCGATCTGCTGATGGGCAATGAGGTGGCTCCCCGCAAGGAGTTCATCACCAGCTCCGCCGCCACCCTGGACCGCTCGCGCATCGACGTCTGAGCCAGGAATCCGGAGCTGTCGTCTCCGCATGAGGCCGTCTCCACCCGCGGGTGGAGACGGCTTCTCCACCCGTGATCAACCCCTGGGCCGATGTCGTGGTTCGGCCGTTTCCGTAGCGTCGAAGGCGTTCCACCCTTCCGCACCTCGGAGGCCACCATGGCAGGGATCGTCGGCGTCTTGCCGCACGCCGGTTCACCGGGCGGGGCGATGCCCGGGCCAGGACCGGAAGGACCGCGCGCGAGGATCGCGGCCTGGACCGGCTGGCCGACCCGGGAAGCCCTGTCGGGGACGAGTCACGCCCTGCCGCGCAGGGCGATCACCTGGTCGGTCCGGGCGGCGCTGGCCACCGCCATGCTCTGGGGCACGTTCAGCGGCGGACGGTTCGGGCCCTGGGAGGTGGTGCTCGGGCTGGTGGGCGTGACCGGGTGTGCGTTCACCGCGTGGGCGTACTTCCGAACCAGCCTCGAGCACCGGCTGTGGCCGTCGCTCGGACTGCTGGCCCTGCTGATGCTGGCGGCCTTCGGTGCGCAACGGGCCGGGGCGGACCTGCCCGCACTGATCCTCTGGTGCGGCAGCGCCGTCGCCGCGCTGGAGCGGCTGCCGCTCACGGCGGGTCTTCCGGCCATGACCGTGGCACTCGGCGGGTATGCCCTCATGAGTACCGACGGCCGGCTCGCCACCGCCATGTCCACAGCGGGTCTCGCGCTGGCGGGCTATGTGCTCCGGCTCGACGCCGAGGCGCGGGGAAACGCGCAGAGACTCCTCGCACAGGAACGTGCGGCCCGTGAGGCGGAGGCCGGGAGGGCCGCGCTGGACGAACGGGCCAGGATCGCGCGGGAGATCCACGATGTGCTCGCCCACAGCCTCTCCGCCCAGCTGGTGCATCTGGAGGCGGCGCGACTGCTGATCGAGCGGGAACCCACGGGGGAGTTCCGGGACCAGGTGCTGGACCGGGTCGTGGCCGCACGTTCCATGGCCCGCGAGGGGCTCGTGGAGACCCGCCAGGCGCTCTCCGCGCTCCGGGGGGAGGTCTCTCCGGTGGAGGATTTCCTGCGGCAGCTGGTGGCCGTCGAACCGGCTCGGGTCTGTGTGGAGGGCGAGCGTCGAAGGCTGACCGCCGAGACGTCACAGACGGTCCGGAGAGTGGCGCAGGAGGCCATGACCAATGTGCGCAAGCACGCGCCGGGGGCCGAGGTGTGCATGCGGCTGGAGTATCTGCCGGGCGAAGTCGTCCTGGAAATCAGGGATTCGGGTGGAGAAAGACCTGATGGCGAGCTGTGCGTCAGCGGCTCCGGATACGGTCTGCTGGGGATGAGGGAACGGGCCGAGCTGATGGGCGGGACGCTGGAGGCGGGTCCGGATCAGGAGGGTTTCATGGTGTGTCTGCGGGTGCCCGAGTGAACGCGCGGGTCGTGGTCGCCGACGATCAGTCGGTGGTCCGCGAAGGGATCGTGATGCTGCTGGGGCTGTTGCCCGGGATCGAGGTGGTGGGGGCGGCGAAGGACGGTGAGGAGGCCTTGTCGCTCGTGGCGGAGCTGTCGCCGGACGTCGTGCTGATGGATTTGAGGATGCCCCGGTGCGACGGGGCGGAGGCGACGCGGCGGATCCGCAGGGACTACCCGGGCACCCAGGTGGTGGTACTCACCACGTTCGAGGACGACGACTCGCTCTTCCCCGCCCTGCGGGCCGGGGCCCGCGGCTACCTGACCAAGGACGCGGGCGGCGAGGAGATCGTGAAGGCCGTCCAGGCCGTGCTGTCCGGTGAGGCCGGGCTGTCGCCCAGCGTGCAGCGCCGACTGCTGGAGCGTGTGACCGAGATCCCGCCACCACCCCCGCCGGTGCCCGAGCAGCAGCTGCCCGACGGGCTGACGCCGCGCGAACTGGAGGTGCTGACGCTGATCGCGGAAGGTCTGTCCAACCCGGAGATCGCTCGCAGACTGTGCATTTCGCAGGCCACGGTGAAGAGTCACATCAACAACCTCTTCGCCAAGACCGGGGTGCGCGACCGGGCGAAGGCGGTTCGTTACGCGTACGTTCGGGGCCTCGCACAGCCACCCGGCTCGGATATCACCTGAAGTGGTGAAGTCCGGCAAATGACGCGTCCGCGTCCTTCCCGATCCGCACATTCTTGGGTACACGGCCGAAGTGGTCCGTGGACTAGGGGAGTTGTTCCGTGGAGAAGGAAGCAGGGCGTGAGGCCGCAGCGATGCGTCTCGACGACCCGTGGTACGACGCGTTGGCCTCCGGGTGGGCCGAGCCGGACGGCGCGGGGGGCCTCGCCCCTGCCGGGGCGCCCGGGTCCGCGGACCCGCGGCACGGACTCAGCGCGGCCGAGATCTATCTGGAGGTGCAGCGCAGCGAGGCGTTCCGGGAAGTGCGCCGTCGGTACCGGCGGTTCGTCGTTCCGGCGACCCTCGCCTTCTTCCTCTGGTACCTCGTCTATGTCGTCGCCGCGGTCGCGGTGCCGGGGCTGATGGACCGTCCGGTGGCCGGGGCGGTCAATGTCGCGATGCTTGCAGGGCTCGCTCAGTTCCTCACGACCTTCCTGCTCACCTGGGCGTATGCCCGTCACGCGCGGCTGCGCAGGGACCGGGCGGCGCTCGATCTGCGCTGGCAGACGCAGGAGATGACGCGGGGGGCCGCACGGTGAACGGCACCCACCAGACCCTGGCGCTCGTCCTGTTCAGCGTCTTCATCGTGGTGACGCTCGCCATCACCACCTGGGTGAGCCGCAACCGTCATGGTTCTGCGGAGGAGTTCTATGCGGGCGGGCGGCTCTTCTCCCCCATGGAGAACGGATTCGCCATCGCGGGCGACTACATGTCGGCCGCTTCGTTCCTCGGTATCTCCGGTCTGATCGCCCTCTTCGGCTACGACGGCATGCTCTACTCGGTCGGCTTCTTCGTCGCCTGGCTCGTTGTCCTGTTCCTGGTCGCCGAACTCGTACGCAACTGCGGCCGGTTCACGCTCGCCGACGTGGTGGCGGCGCGGATGGCCGAGCGTCCGGTCCGGATCGCGGTGGGCACGTCCTCCGTCACGGTCTCGGTGCTCTATCTCGTGGCGCAGATGGTGGGCGCGGGCAGTCTCGTGGCGCTGCTCCTCGGCGGTACGAGCGGCGCCGCCCGCTCCTGGACCGTCATCGGGGTCGGGGCGCTCATGGTCATCTACGTGTCCTTCGGCGGCATGCGCGCCACCACCTGGATCCAGATCGTCAAGGCCGTGCTGCTGATGGCCGGGGCGGTCGTGCTGACGGTCCTCGTCCTGGTCCGCTTCCACGGCGACTTCAACGCCGTGCTCGACTCCGCCGCCGGACGGAGCGGGCACGGAAGCCGGTTCCTCTCGCCGGGGCTCCTGTACGGCGGCACGTGGACCGCGCGCATCGACTTCATCAGCCTGGGGCTGGCGCTGGTCCTCGGTACGGCCGGGCTGCCGCACATCCTGTCGCGCTTCTACACCGTGCCGACCGCCAGTGCGGCGCGCCGCTCGGTCGTGTGGTCGATCGGGCTCATCGGCAGCTTCTACCTGATGACGATCGCGCTCGGGTTCGGTGCGGCCGCCCTGGTCGGCTCCGCCGACGTACGGGCCTCAAACGCGGCGGGCAACACGGCCGTTCCGCTGCTGGCCCTGGAACTCGGCGGCGGGGAGGGTTCCACCGGGGGCGCGATCCTGTTCGCCGTCGTCGCCGCGGTCGCCTTCGCGACCATCCTCGCGGTCGTCGCGGGGATCACCCTCGCCTCGTCCGCCTCGGTGGCCCATGACCTCTACGCCTCATTCCGTCGCCCCGGCGCCAAGCAGCACAGCGAGGTCGTCGTGGCCCGGGTGGCCGCGGCCGGGATCGGGGTCGTCGCCATCGCCCTCGGCCTGCTCGCCCAGGGACTGAACGTGGCGTTCCTGGTGGGTCTGGCCTTCGCCGTCGCCGCCTCGGCCAACCTTCCGGTGCTGTTGTACTCCCTGTTCTGGCGGAGCTTCACCACCCGGGGCGCGGTCTGGGCGGTCTACGGCGGGTTGATCCCGGCCGTCCTGCTCGTGGTGTTCTCCCCGGTGGTGTCCGGCAGCCCCGCCTCACTCTTCCCGGGGGCCGACTTCCAGCTCTTCCCGCTGGAGAACCCCGGGCTGGTCTCCATCCCGCTGGGTTTCCTGGCCGGCTGGGTCGGAACGGTCACTTCCGCCGATCCGCCCGACGAGGCCAAGCACGCGGAGACCGAGGTCCGCGCGCTGACCGGGGCGGGCGCGGTGTAGCCCCGCGCTCGGCCGACCTCGCCGAAGGCCCTTGCCCGTCCGTCACCACGCGCCGGTCAACGCGGCGCCCCGCCCGCCGCGGCGGGTAGTGGTTGCGGTGGGCGGGGGCCGGTGTACTGCCCGCTGGGGCGGATCCGCAGCGGCCGTTCCCCGTACTCCTCCAGTGCGTGGGCGACCCAGCCGGCCGTGCGGGACACCGCGAAAACCGTCTCACCCGCCTCCGCGGACATGCCGCAGGAGACCGAGAGCACGGCCAGCGCCAGGTCGACATTGGCGTGCAGGGGAGCGTGCCGGGCGGTCGTGGCGACCACGTCCCGGGCCGCCGCGAGCGCGGCAGCGGCCTGCGGGACCCGGTCCAGCAGGGCGAACAGCGCCCGCGCCCGCGGGTCTTCCGCGGCGTAGAGCCGGTGGCCGAGCCCGGGCACTCGGCGTCCGGCGCGGAGGTGGTCCGCGACCACCGGGGCCGCGGAGCCCCGGTCCAGGACCTCGGTCAGCATCCGGTGGGCCAGCCCGCTCGCGGCCCCGTGCAGTGGCCCTTCCAGGACCCCGAGGCCCGCGGAGACCACCGCGTACGGATGGGCGTGGGCGGATGCCGCGACCCTGGCGGCCAGCGTCGACGCCGCGAGGTCGTGGTCGATCAGCAGGACGAGTGCGGTGTCCAGGGCTGCGACAGCCGGTTCATCGGCGGGCCGTGCGGTGAGTTTCGGCCAGATCCGCCGGGCCAGCCCGGGGCCGCTCGTTCCCGTCCGGGGTTCTCCGGCCGCCCCGGCGCCCTGCGGCCCGCCCGGGACCACGGGCAGAGCGTCGACCAGGGTCGGGACGAGACCGCGCGCGGCGGCGAGCACCGAATCCCGCGAGAGGTCGAAGCGGAGCGGATCCGTGGTCGCCGCGGCGACCACGGCCACCCGCAGCCGGTCCGTCGAGCCACTGTGCGCGGGCAGTGCCTCGACCGCCCGGCGCGCCGCGGCACGTGCCTCGGCCGACGCGGCGAAGCGTACGCCGGGTCGTAGCTCACCGGTCCAGAGCCAGTCGGCGACCTCTTCGTAGGAGTAGTGCCGGGCCAGCTCGGTCGCGTCGACGCCGCGGAAGTAGTAGCGGTCGTTCTCGATCAGCGTGATGCCCGTGCGGAAGGCGGGGTCGCCGGTGGCGGGGGAGGTGGTCCTGCGGTTCGTACGCCGGGCCAGTGCGTCGATCTCCGCGGCGTCGAACGTGCTCCCGCGCCCGCCCGGAGCGCGTCTGCTGCTCAGCTGGCCCCGGCTGACGTACGCGTACAGCGTCTCCGGCTTCACTCCGAGCCGTTCGGCTGCTTCACGGGTACTGAGACGCTGCCCGGCCGCCGCCTCCGGACTTTCGCCGGACGCTGCTTGATCCTTCATGTCGTCAACTCTATCAATATTGATTCAATCAACATTGACAGAATTTAAGTCAATCATGGATGGTCGAAATCAATCTCGAAGAGCCCTGCCAGAACACGCATGGAGGAAAAATGCCGACCACGACCAGCGGAACCCCGCTCGACGTACCCCGCGGACTCGCGGGCGTCGTCGTCACCGACACCGCCCTCGGGGACGTCCGGGGGCGTGAGGGCTTCTATCACTACCGGCAGTACTCCGCGATCGAGCTGGCGCAGACCCGTGGTTTCGAGGACGTCTGGTACCTGATGTCCGAGGGCACGCTGCCCGATGCCGGGACCCGCGCCGCGTTCGCCGCCCGCACCGCCGCATTGCGCCGGCTGCCCGCCGAGGTGGGGGAGATGCTGCCCGCCCTGGCCCGCGCCGGCGCCGCCGGTGGGCCACTGGCCGGTCTGCGTACCGCCCTCTCGCTGCTCGGCGCCTCGGCCGGTTTCCGGCCGGTGTACGACATCGACGCCGACCGGCGCCGGGCCGACGCGCTGGCGCTCTGCGCCGCCGTCCCCACCGTGCTCACCGCCCTCTACCGCATCGGCCGGGGCCTCGAACCCGTGGAGCCGCGCGACGATCTGCCGCACGCGGCCAACTACCTGTACATGCTCACCGGCTCGGTGCCGGACGAGGCCCGCGCCAGGGCCGTGGAGCAGTACCTGATCTCCACCGTCGACCACGGTTTCAACGCCTCGACGTTCACCGGCCGGGTCGTCGCCTCCACCGGCGCCGATGTGGCCGCATGCCTGGTGGCGGCCGTCGGAGCGCTTTCGGGACCGCTGCACGGCGGGGCACCGAGCAGGGCCCTCGACACCCTGGACGCCATCGGCACTCCCGACCGGATCGACGGCTGGATCCGCGACCGCGTGCTCGCCGGCGAACGCATCATGGGCTTCGGGCACCCCGTCTACCGCACCGAGGACCCCCGCTCACGCATGCTGCGGGGCATCGCCCAGGAGTTCGGCGGCCCGCTCGTCGACTTCGCCGTCGAGGTCGAGCGCCGGGTCGAGACGATCCTCGCCGAGCTCAAACCCGGCCGGGAGCTGCACACCAACGTCGAGTTCTACGCCGGAGTCGTCATGGAGCTGTGCGGGCTGCCGCGCGAGATGTTCACCCCGACGTTCTGCGTGGCGAGGGCGGTCGGCTGGAGCGCCAATATCCTGGAACAGGCGGAGGACTCCAAGATCATCCGCCCGGCGGCCCGCTACGTCGGTACGCGCCCGCCACAGCCGGTCCCCGCACTCTGAGGCCCCCGAAAGAGGTCCCCGTTGAACCCGTCGTCCCCGCCCCGCAAGCAGCAGATCCCGGTCGTCGTCCTCGCGGGGTTCCTGGGATCGGGCAAGACGACCCTGCTCAACCACCTGCTCCGCAACCGCTCCGGCAACCGGATCGGCGTGATCGTCAACGACTTCGGCGCCATCGAGATTGACGCCATGACGGTCTCCGGACAGGTCGGCTCCACGGTGTCGCTGGGCAACGGCTGCCTGTGCTGCGCGGTCGACGCGAGCGAGCTCGACACCTTCCTGGAGACACTGACCGGGCCCGCCGCACGCCTCGACGTGATCGTCATCGAGGCCAGTGGGCTGGCCGAGCCGCAGGAGCTCGTACGGATGCTCCTGGCCAGCGAGAATCCGCACATCGTGTACGGGGGACTGGTGGAGGTCGTCGACGCCGCGGAGTTCGACGCCACCCGGGCCCGCCATCCGGAGCTCGACCGCCATCTCGCCGTCGCCGATCTCGTCGTACTCAACAAGACCGACCGGATCGGGAGCGAGGAGCAGGCCCGGCTGAGGGACGCCGTCGCCGCCGCCGGCGCCCGGGCCGGTGGCGCCGCGGCCGTCGTCTGCGCGACGTACGGCCGGATCGACCCCGAGCTGCTCTTCGACCCGGCGCTGCGCCCGGACGGCGAGGAGAAGACGCGTCAGCTCAGCTTCGAGGACCTGCTGCTGGCGGAGCGGGAGGAGGCGGGCGGCGACGGACACGACCGCCACCTCCACACCGCGTACGACAGCGTGTCTTTCACCGCGGACGCGGCGATGAACCCGCGGCGCCTGATGGATTTCCTCGACTCCCGGCCGCGGGGCCTCTACCGGATCAAGGGCTTCGTCGACTTCGGTGGCGGCGACCGGGCCAACAAGTACGCCCTGCACGCGGTCGGCAGGTTCCTGCGGTTCGAGCCGCGGCCCTGGAAGCGCGGCGAGCCGCGCACCACCCAGCTGGTGCTCATCGGCTCGGGCATCGACCCCGAGGCCCTGGGCAAGGAACTCGCCGACTGCCGGGAGAGCGGGGAGGCGGCGCCGGAAACGACGCAGGACGCCGCACACGAGCGAAGCATGTGGGGCGTCCTGCGGTACGTACGACAGCCCGGCGACGACGACGCGTAGGGCCGCGCACCGCCGCCGGGACCGGACGGCTACACCGGTCCGGCGACCACCGCGACCGGCTTGACCAGCGGCGTGCCCGAACCGTCGCGCCGGGGGTCGGGTGCAGGCAGCTCGCTCGGCGTGCCGTTCTGCTGCGCGGCGCGGGCCGGCGTGGCGCCCGCCCAGGCGAACACCAGACCGTCCTCGCCCTTGAGGAACCGCTGACAGCGCACCCCGCCGGTGGCCCGCCCCTTGCGCGGGTACTGGTCGAACGGGGTGAGCTTGCAGGTCAGCATCGAGTCGTCCAGCAGACCGTGCGAGCCGGCGACCGTGAACACCATCGCGTCCGCCGCCGGGTCCACCGCGGTGAACGAGATCACCTCCGCGTCCGCCACGAGCTTGACCCCCGCCATACCCCCCGCGGGCCTGCCCTGCGGCCGCACCTGCGCCGCGGGATAGCGCAGCAGCTGGGCGTCGGACGTGATGAAGACCAGGTCCTCCTCGCCGGTACGCAGTTCGACGGCGCCGACGATCCGGTCGCCCTCCTTGAGGGCGATGACCTCCAGCTCGTCCTTGTTGGCCGGATAGTCGGGCACCACGCGCTTGACGACGCCCTGAAGAGTGCCGATCGCCAGCCCGGGGGAGGACTCGTCGAGCGTGCTGAGGCAGACGACCGACTCGTCGCCCTCCAGCGTGAGGAACTCGGCGACCATCGCCCCGCCCGACAGGTTGGGCGCCGCGTGGGTGTCCGGCAGCTGGGGCAGATCGATCACCGCGAGCCGCAGCAGCCGGCCCGTGGACGTCACCACGCCCACGTCGCCGCGAGCCGTCGCCGGTACGGCCGAGACGATCACGTCGTGCTTGGCGCGCTTGGCGTCCTCGGCGAACACCACCGGCTCGTCGTTGGCCGTACGGGCCAGCAGGCCGGTCGAGGAGAGCAGCACCCGGCACGGGTCGTCCGCGACCTCCAGCGGCACCGAGGCGACCTGGGCACCGGCCGACTCCAGCAGCACCGTACGCCGCTCGGTGGCGAACTTCTTGGCGACCGCGGCCAGTTCGTTGGAGACGAGCTTGCGCAGCGCGCTGTCCGATTCGAGGATCGTGGTCAGCTCGTCGATCTCGCTGTTGAGCCGGTCCCGCTCGCTCTCCAGCTCGATCCGGTCGAACCGGGTCAGCCGACGCAGCGGGGTGTCCAGGATGTACTGCGTCTGCGTCTCGCTCAGCGAGAAGTGCGCGACGAGCCGCTCCTTGGCCTGCGCCGAATTGTCGCTGGACCGGATGATCCGGATGACCTCGTCGATGTCGATCAGCGCGACGAGCAGACCCTGGACCAGATGCAGCCGGTCGCGGCGCTTGCCCCGGCGGAACTCGCTGCGTCGGCGCACCACCTCGAAGCGGTGGTCGAGATAGACCTCCAGGAGCTCCTTGAGCCCCAGCGTGAGCGGCTGCCCGTCGACCAGCGCCACGTTGTTGATGCCGAAGGACTCCTCCATCGGCGTGAGCCGGTAGAGCTGCTCCAGGACGGCCTCCGGCACGAAGCCGTTCTTCACCTCGATGACCAGACGCAGGCCGTGCTCGCGGTCGGTCAGGTCCTTCACGTCCGCGATGCCCTGGAGCTTCTTCGCCGAGACCAGGTCCTTGATCTTGGCGATCACCTTCTCCGGGCCGACGGCGAAGGGCAGTTCCGTGACGACCAGACCCTTGCGGCGGGCCGTCACGTTCTCCACGGAGACCGTCGCGCGGATCTTGAACGTGCCGCGCCCGCGGGCGTACGCGTCCTTGATGCCGCCCAGACCCACGATCCGGCCACCGGTGGGCAGGTCGGGCCCCGGCACGAACCGCATCAGGGTCTCCAGGTCGGCGCCCGGGTGCTTGATCAGGTGGCGGGCGGCGGCGACGACCTCGCCCAGGTTGTGCGGCGGCATGTTGGTCGCCATGCCGACCGCGATCCCGGACGACCCGTTGACCAGCAGGTTCGGGTACGCGGCGGGAAGAACGGACGGCTCCGACTCCTGGCCGTCGTAATTCGACTGGAAATTGACGGTGTCCTCGTCGATCGACTCCGTCATCAGGGACGTCGCGTCGGCCATCCGGCACTCGGTGTACCGCATGGCGGCGGGCGGGTCGTCGTTCCCGAGCGAGCCGAAGTTCCCGTGGCCGTCGACCAGGGGGAGCCGCATCGAGAACGGCTGCGCCAGACGGACCAGCGCGTCGTAGATCGACGCGTCGCCGTGCGGGTGCAGCTTGCCCATGACCTCGCCGACGACGCGGGCGCACTTCACGAAGCCGCGGTCGGGGCGCAGGCCCATCTCGTTCATCTGGTACACGATGCGGCGGTGCACCGGCTTCATGCCGTCGCGGGCGTCGGGCAGGGCCCGCGAGTAGATCACGGAGTACGCGTACTCGAGGAAGGAGCCCTGCATTTCGTCGACGACGTCGATGTCGAGGATCTTCTCCTCGAAGTCGTCCGGCGGCGGGGTCTTCGTGCTGCGGCGGGCCATCGCTGCTGCGACTCCTTCACGGATTCTGTTTCGGGCAACCTCAGGTTCTGACGCGGACCATTGTGGACCGCCGCACTGACAACCCCGACCTCGACCCGTCCCAAAGGGCGTACGAGGACCGAGCCGGAACGGTTTTCCGCCCCGCCACGCGGGGGATGCGCCCCTCTTTCACGCGAACTTCCCCGGAACGGGAACTTCGCCAGGTGTCCGTCCGCTTGCTTAAAGTGGCAGGTCTCGCAGGAAATCCAGTATCGCGATCGAAGGGACGTACATGCCCATGGGTCACACGGCCACCGCTCAGGCCGGCTCCGGCGGCTTGACAGCGACCGAGCACCGCCTGGCCAACGGCCTGCGCGTGGTGCTCTCCGAGGACCATCTGACCCCGGTCGCCGCGGTCTGCCTCTGGTACGACGTCGGCTCGCGCCACGAGGTCAAGGGGCGCACCGGCCTGGCGCACCTCTTCGAGCACCTGATGTTCCAGGGCTCCGGCCAGGTCAAGGGGAACGGCCACTTCGAGCTGGTGCAGGGCGCCGGCGGCTCGCTCAACGGCACCACCAGCTTCGAGCGCACCAACTACTTCGAGACCATGCCCACGCACCAGCTGGAGCTGGCTCTGTGGCTGGAGGCGGACCGCATGGGCTCGCTGCTCGCCGCGCTCGACGAAGAGTCCATGGAGAACCAGCGCGACGTCGTCAAGAACGAGCGCCGCCAGCGCTACGACAACGTCCCCTACGGCACGGCGTTCGAGAAGCTCACGGCGCTGTCCTACCCCGAGGGCCACCCGTACCACCACACCCCGATCGGCTCGATGGCCGACCTGGACGCCGCGACCCTGGAGGACGCGCGCACCTTCTTCCGGACCTACTACGCGCCGAACAACGCGGTGCTCTCGGTGGTCGGCGACATCGACCCCGAGCAGACCCTCGCCTGGGTCGAGAAGTACTTCGGCTCCATCCCGTCCCACGACGGCAAGCAGCCGCCGCGTGACGGAGCGCTCCCGGAGATCATCGGCGAGCAGCTTCGCGAGGAGGTGCGCGAGGAGGTCCCGGCGCGGGCCCTGATGGCCGCCTACCGGCTGCCGCACGACGGCACCCGCGAGTGCGACGCGGCGGACCTCGCGCTGACCGTGCTCGGCGGCGGCGAGTCCTCGCGGCTCCACAACCGCCTGGTCCGGCGCGACCGTACGGCGGTGGCGGCCGGTTTCGGGCTGCTGCGGCTGGCCGGGGCACCCTCGCTCGGCTGGCTGGACGTGAAGACGTCCGGCGGTGTGGAGGTTCCCGAGATCGAGGCCGCGGTCGACGAGGAGCTCGCCCGGTTCGCCGCCGAGGGCCCGACGCCCGAGGAAATGGAGCGAGCGCAGGCCCAGTTGGAGCGCGAATGGCTGGACCGGCTCGGTACGGTCGCCGGGCGCGCCGACGAACTCTGCCGGTTCGCGGTGCTGTTCGGTGACCCGCAGCTCGCCCTGACCGCCGTGCACCGGGTGCTCGACGTCACCGCGGAGGAGGTCCAGGCGATCGCCAAGGCCCGGCTGCGCCCCGACAACCGCGCGGTGCTGGTCTACGAGCCGGTCGAGGCGGCCGAGTCCGCGGACGCCGACGCGACCGACGCCGACGACACCGACGCGCAGGAAGGAGCGGGCAAGTGACCGACGCCGCGACTGGAGTTTCGATGCAGTTCCACCCGCAGCCGGCCCCCGGCACCGCTCGTCCCTGGGCCTTCCCCGCCCCGGAGCGCGGCGCCCTGCCCAATGGCCTCACGGTGCTCCGCTGCCACCGTCCCGGCCAGCAGGTCGTGGCGGTCGAGATCTTCCTCGACGCCCCGCTGGACGCCGAGCCCGAGGGCCTCGACGGCGTGGCCACGATCATGTCGCGGGCGCTGTCAGAGGGCACCGACAAGCGCACCGCGGAGGAGTTCGCCGCCGAGCTGGAGCGCTGCGGCGCCACGCTCGACGCACACGCCGACCACCCCGGCGTCCGGGTCTCCCTGGAAGTCCCGGCCTCCCGGCTGGCCAAGGCGCTCGGGCTGGTCGCCGAGGCGCTGCGGGCGCCCGCCTTCGCCGACAGCGAGGTCGAGCGGCTGGTGCGCAACCGGCTCGACGAGATCCCGCACGAGCAGGCCAACCCGGCCCGGCGCGCCGCCAAGCAGCTCTCCAAGGAGCTCTTCCCGGCCGAGGCGCGGATGTCGCGTCCGCGCCAGGGCACCGAGGAGACGGTGGGGCGGATCGACGCGGCCGCCGTGCGCGCCTTCTTCGAGGCCCACGTCCGGCCGTCGACCGCGACCGCCGTGGTCGTCGGCGACCTCACCGGCATCGACCTGGACGCCCTGCTCGCCGACACCCTGGGCGACTGGTCGGGCGAGGCCGCCGAGTCCCGCCCCGTACCGCCGATCACGGCCGACGACACCGGCCGGGTGGTGATCGTCGACCGGCCCGGCGCGGTGCAGACCCAGCTGCTGATCGGCCGGATCGGCGCCGACCGCCACGACAGCGTGTGGCCGGCCCAGGTGCTCGGCACCTACTGCCTGGGCGGCACGCTCACCTCCCGGCTCGACCGGGTGCTGCGCGAGGAGAAGGGCTACACGTACGGCGTGCGGGCCTTCGCCCAGGTGCTGCGCTCGACGGCTCCGGACTCGGCGTCGGGCGCCACCGGTGCCGCGATGCTGGCGATCAGCGGTTCGGTGGACACCGAGTCCACCGAACCGGCGCTGAGGGACCTGTGGACGGTGCTGCGGACGCTGGCGGCCGAGGGCCTCACCGACGAGGAGCGCGAGACGGCGGTGCAGAACCTGGTGGGCGTCGCGCCGCTGAAGTTCGAGACGGCGGCCTCCGTCGCGGGCACCCTCGCCGACCAGGTCGAGCAGCACCTGCCGGACGACTACCAGGCGCAGCTGTACGCCCGTCTCGCGGAGACCGGCACGGTCGAGGCGACCGCGGCGGTCGTCAACGCCTTCCCGGTCGACCGGCTGGTCACGGTCCTGGTCGGCGATGCGGCCCGGATCGCGGAGCCCGTCCGGGCCCTGGGCATCGGAGAGGTGTCGGTGGTCACCGGCTGACCGGCTGAACGGCCGGTTGGCCGGTCGGTACCGGTGAGACCGAACACGGACCGCGCCGATCGGTGCACAGTGGGGCAAAGGGGCGACCCGCACGAGCGAGATCTCGTGAGGGTCGCCCCTTTTGTCCGTTCTGTTGGGAGGTTGCCCGTCTGCCCTGTGGGATGCGCTACAAAACGGCCTGTCCGTTTGGCGGATGAAAGCAACCCCGTTTAGCGTCGGCTCGACTGTTCGCACTCGTATGCCGCATCCGTGACGTACCGGACAGTCATCGCCGAGTCCCCGTCCGGCGCGAGCCCGGGGAGCCGGGGACCCACGCAGTCCCTGGGGTGAATCGGACGCCTGAGCCCCATGGGGCCGGGGTGCCCGTAGGAGACCTTCCTGCTCCGAACCCGTCAGCTAACCCGGTAGGCGAGAAGGAAGGAAAGGATCAGCCACTCCATGGCGTTCACCCGTGCCACCGGGAAGCACCGTGCCCCGAACCGACTGACGCGCAGGGGCGCGAAGGCCGTCGGCGTCGCGACCCTGGCCACCACCGGCGTCATCGGCGGTCTGGCCGCCCCCGCCGTCGCCGCGGACTCCGAGTCCGCCGCCGTCGAGGACACCGGCCTCACCCAGGTCCTCACCATCGACGAGACCCTCGCCGAGCGGATCGGAGCCCAGGCCGACGCACAGCGGCACCAGGCCGACACCGCGGCCAAGGTCAAGGCCAAGGCCAAGGCGAAAGCCAGGGCCGAGGCCAAGAAGAAGGCCGAGGCCAGGGTCGCGGCGGAGCGCGCGACCGAGTCCCGCGCCGGGACGACCCGCGTCGCCCGGTCCGCCGAGCGCACCGGGCTGGGCGCTTTCCGCCTCCCCGTCGCCGGTTCGTACGTCACCACCGGCTACAAGTCCGGCGGCTCGCTCTGGTCCTCCGGCAGCCACTCCGGCGTCGACTTCCACGCGGTGTCCGGCAGCTCCGTCGTCGCCGTGGGCGCCGGTACGGTCGTCGAGGCCGGCTGGGGCGGCGCGTACGGCAACAACATCGTGCTCCGGATGACGGACGGCACGTACACGCAGTACGGCCACCTCTCCTCCATCGGCGTCTCGATCGGACAGAGCGTCGCCGAAGGGCAGCAGATCGGCCTCTCCGGCTCGACCGGCAACTCCACCGGCCCGCACCTCCACTTCGAGGCCCGCACGACGCCGTCGTACGGCTCCGACCTGGACCCGGTCGCGTATCTGCGCGCCCACGGAGCCGCCGTCTGACGGGCGCTCCGCGCTGCATCCGCCGAAGGCCCCGGACCCCGTGTCCGGGGCCTTCGGCATGTCCGCCGCACGGCGTGGGCGGCAGCCCTTCGATGGACCGCCCCCGGATTTCGCCGGGCCCTTCCGCGGCCGGAAGTCATTCGTGAATTCCTGCCCGGCATCGGAAATTCCGACGCATTGCAATAGAGTCACGGAACAGGTTTCGGGCGACCGCGTTCTCGCGGGTACTGAGGCGGAGGTTCGGGCATGCGCATTCCCGCGCATTCGGTAAGCACGGCGATCCGTGACGACATCGTCTCCGGTGTCTTCGCGCGCGGCAGCCGTCTCACGGAGGAGGTGCTGGCCCGCCGGTACGGGGTCTCCCGCGTCCCGGTCCGTGAAGCGCTGCGCACCCTGGAGCCCGAGGGCTTCGTCGTCACCCGCAGACACGCGGGCGCCTGCGTGGCCGAGCCCACCGACCTGGAGGCGGCCGACCTCCTGGAGGCCCGGACGCTGCTGGAGCCGCTGGGCGCCGCCCGCGCCGCGCAGCGCCGCACCGAGGCCCACCTCAAGGTGCTGCGCGGCCTCGTCCGCCTCGGCCGCGACCGGGCACTGCGGGGCGAGACCGAGGACCTGCGCCCACTGGGCGGATGGTTCCACGAGACGCTGGCGCAGGCCTCCGGCAGCCCCGGCCTGATCGCCCTGCTCGGCCAGTTGCGGCACAAGATCGCCTGGATGTACGTGGTCGAGCGGCCGGCCCGTCCGGCGGATTCCTGGGCCGAGCGCGGGGCCATCGTGGACGCGGTGGCGCGCGGCGACGCCGACCGTGCCAGGGCGCTGGCCGCCCATCACGCGGAGCGGGCCGCGGCCGCGCACCGACTGCGTCCCGGACCCCCGCGCCCCCGTGCCGGAGGCCCGGTGAGGGGCTCGCAACATTCCGTAAACACCGCTGGTACCCGTAATTAACAACGGTGTCGTACAAAAGAGATGTGCTTCGGCCCGGCCGGTCGATGTGATTTCTTGCGGCGTATTACATTCCGATGGAATCGCTCGGACACGAAAAAGCCGCGGATCCGTTTTTACGGTGCCGCGGCTCTCTCGCTGAAAGCATCATTGAAAACGTCGGTGAAAACGCCTCAGACGGTCTCCGGAAGCTCCTCGAGCCCCTCGGCGACCAGCTTCGCCAGACGGTCCAGAGCGGCTTCGGAGTTGTCCGCCTCGGAAGCGAGCACGATCTCCTCGCCGCCCTGCGCGCCGAGGCCGAGGACCGCGAGCATGGACGCGGCGTTCACCGGCGTGCCGTCGGTCCTGGCGATCGTCACGGGGACGCCGGACGCCGTGGCGGCTCGGACGAAGATGGAAGCGGGGCGGGCGTGCAGGCCCTCGGCCCAACCGACGTTGACGCGGCGCTCAGCCATGGTTCTGCCCTTCACGAATCAACAGTTGTCTAGACCATTCTCGCATGCAGTGCGCAGTGCTCCGGCCGAGTCCCGGAATGCCCGTGACGTGCGGGACATCCCTTGATCGGCCTTCTCAGACTGCCCCGCCCCCGGTACGTACGCGACCGCTGACCGAGCCGTACGCTTTGCCCATGGAGCCCGCCCCGGAGCAGAGTCCACATCACGCCTACCCCGACCACTGGGAAGCGGACGTCGTCCTCCGCGACGGCGGCACGGCGCGCATCAGGCCCATCACCACGGACGACGCCGAGCGGCTGGTCAGCTTCTACGAGCAGGTCTCCGACGAGTCGAAGTACTACCGGTTCTTCGCCCCGTACCCCCGGCTGTCCGACCGGGACGTGCACCGCTTCACCCACCACGACTACGTCGACCGGGTGGGGCTCGCGGTCACGGTCGGCGGCGAGTTCATCGCGACCGTCCGCTACGACCGGATCGACGAGCGCGGCAGGCCCGCCTCCGCACCCGCCGACGAGGCCGAGGTCGCCTTCCTGGTCCAGGACGCGCACCAGGGCCGGGGCGTGGCCTCGGCGCTGCTCGAACACATCGCGGCCGTCGCCCGCGAGCGCGGCATCCGCCGCTTCGCCGCCGAGGTGCTGCCGGCCAACACCAAGATGATCAAGGTGTTCCGGGACGCCGGATACACCCAGCAGCGCAGCTTCGAGGACGGCTCCGTCCATCTCACCCTGGACCTCGAACCGACCGCCGAGTCCCTCGCCGTCCAGCGCGGCCGAGAGCACCGGGCCGAGGCCCGCTCCGTGCAGCGTCTGCTGGCCCCCGGCTCCGTCGCCGTCATCGGCGTCGGCCGGACCCCCGGCGGCGTCGGCCGTACCGTCCTGCGCAACGTCCTCGGCGCCGGCTTCACCGGCCGCGCGTACGCCGTCAACAGTGCCTTTACCGCCGAGCAGGCCACGATCGACGGCGTCCCCGCCCACCGCTCCCTCGGCGAGATCGGCGAGCCGGTCGACCTCGCGGTCGTCGCCGTCCCCGCCGACCGCGTACCGGAAGCCGTCGCGGACTGCGGCGAGCACGGGGTGCAGGGCCTGGTCGTGCTCTCCGCCGGATACGCCGAATGGGGCGCCGAGGGCCGGGACCGGCAGCGCGAACTGGTCCGGCAGGCCCGCTCGTACGGCATGCGGATCATCGGCCCGAACGCCTTCGGCGTCATCAACACCGCCGAAGCGGTACGGCTGAACGCCTCGCTCGCCCCCGAACCGCCCGCCCGTGGCCGGATCGGCCTCTTCACCCAGTCCGGAGCGATCGGCATCGCCCTGCTCTCCGGCCTCTACCGGCGCGGCGCGGGCCTGTCCACCTTCATCTCCGCGGGCAACCGCGCCGACATCTCCGGCAACGACTTCCTCCAGTACTGGTACGAGGACCCCGACACCGACGTCGCCCTGCTGTACCTGGAATCGATCGGCAACCCCCGCAAGTTCACCCGTCTCGCGCGCCGCACCGCGGCCGTCAAACCGGTGGTCGTGGTGAAGGGGGCCCGGCACAGCGGCTCCACCCCGCCCGGCCACGCGGTGCCGACCCGGCGCATCCCGGACGCCACGGTCTCGGCGCTCATGCGGCAGGCGGGCGTGATCCGGGTCGACACGGTCACGGAGATGGTCGACGCGGGCCTCCTCCTCGCCGACCAGCCGCTGCCCGCAGGCCCCCGGGTCGTGATCCTCGGCAACTCCGAATCGCTCGGCCTCCTCACGTACGACGCCTGCCTCGCCGAGGGGCTGCGCCCGCGGCTGCCTCTCGACCTCACCACCGCCGCCACTCCGCAGGACTTCAGGAATGCCCTGGCGAAGGCGCTGGCCGACGACGACTGCGACGCCGTGATCGTGACGGCGATTCCCTGGGTCGGCGAGGACGGCCGCGCGGAGGAGGGCGACGGGGAGGTGCTCGCGGACGCGCTGCGCTCGGCCGCCGCCGCGGGACCGGCGAAGCCGGTGGCCGTCGTGCATGTGGAGATCGGCGGACTGGCGGAGGCCCTGGCCGCGGCCAGCGGCACGGTCGCCCGCCCGCCCGCGCACCCTGCCCCGGCGGCCCCGCAGGCCACGCGAGTCCAGGAAGGCCCGCAGGACCCGCGAGTCGAAGAAGACCCGCAAGCCCCGCAGGGGACCGGCGCTCCCGGCCGCATCCCCGCCTACCCCGCCGCCGAACGGGCGGTCCGGGCCCTGGCCGAGGCCGTGCGTTACGCTCAGTGGCGACGGCAGGCCGCCGTCCCCGGCAAGGTGCCCGAATTCCTCGACGACACCATTGACGAGCCGGGCGCCGCCCATCTCATCGACACCCTCCTCGGCCCCGAACCCGACCCCCGCGGCCGGCAGCTCGGTACGGAGGAGGCCCGCGACCTCCTGGGCCGCTACGGCATCACCGTACGGCCGACGCTCCCGGCCCCCGACCCGGACGCGGCCGTCGCCGCGGCCGCCCGGCTCGGCTACCCCGTGGCGCTCAAGACGACCGCGCCCCACCTGCGCCACCGCGCCGACCTCGGTGGCGTCCGGCTCGACCTCGCGGGCGAGGACGCGCTGCGCAGGGCCTACGGCGAACTGACCGAACTGCTCGGCGGGCCCGCCGAACTCCAGCCCGTCGTCCAGTCCATGGCGCCGCGCGGCGTCGACACCGTCGTACGGGCCACGATCGATCCGGCGGCCGGTGCCGTCCTCTCCTTCGGGCTCGCCGGAGCCCCCTCCGAGCTGCTCGGTGACACCGCCCACCGCCTCGTCCCGGCCACCGACCGTGACGCCGCGGAGCTGATCCGGTCCATCCGGGCCGCCCCGGTGCTGTTCGGCTGGCGCGGCGCCGCCCCGGTGGACACCGCGGCGCTCGAGGAGCTGCTGCTGAGGGTCTCCCGGCTGGTCGACGACCACCCCGAAGTGGTCTCCGTCGCCCTGGAGCCCGTGGTGGTCGCCACCAAGGGACTGACCGTCCTCGGTGCGAGCGTCCGCCTCTCGCCGCCCCCGGCCCGCACCGACCTCGGGCCCCGCCGCCTGCCCAACTACTGACCCGGCCGCGGCCGTGGTCCGCCCTGCCGCACAACGTCCCCGGCAGTCATCGGGCCCCCGTAGGATGGTGCCCATGGCAAAGACCGGTACGACGACCCAGGGGCTGCGCGCGGCGATCGAGCGCAGTGGCTACTACCCGGCCCTCGTGGCCGAGGCGGTGGAGGCCGCCGTGGGCGGTGAGCCGGTTGCCTCGTACCTGGTGCACCAGGAGACCACGTTCGACTCCAACGAAGTGCGCCGCCACGTCACGGTCCTCGTCCTGACGGACAACCGCTTCATCGTCAGCCACACCGACGAGCAGAACGCGGACACCAGCTCCCCGACCCCGTACGCCACCACCTCCACCGAGTCGGTCAAGCTCGACCGGATCTCGTCCGTCGTGGTCAGCCGCGTCGTGGCCAACCCGGAGAAGTACGTCCCGGGCACGCTGCCCCGCGAGGTCGTCCTCACCATCGGCTGGGGCGCGGTCTCCCGGATCGACCTGGAGCCCGCCGCCTGCGGCGACCCCAACTGCGAGGCCGACCACGGCTACACCGGCAACACCACCGCCGACGACCTGAGCCTGCGGGTCAGCGAGGCCGGCGACGGTCCCGACACCGTGCGTCAGACCCTCGCCTTCGCCCAGTCGCTCTCCGAGGCCACGGCCGCGACCGCGGCGACCGGCCGCTGATGGCTCAGCCGGCCTGGCAGGAGCCCGATCCGCTCACGGTGGACAGCGCCCCGGTCCCGGAGTACGGCAGCGGGTCGCTCGCCGATCTGCTGCCCACGCTCGTCGCCGGACAGGGCGTGCCCGGCTTCACCGCCGCTATCCCCGAGCTCACCCCCGCCGACCGGAACTGCGTGTTCCTGATCGACGGCCTGGGCTGGGAGCAGATCAAGGCCCACCCCGACGAGGCGCCCTTCCTGCACTCCCTGCTCCCCACCTCGCGCGGTGGCACCGGCCGCCCGATCACCGCGGGCTTCCCCGCCACCACGGCCACCTCGCTGGCCTCCGTGGGCACCGGGCTGCCGCCCGGGGAGCACGGCCTGCCCGGCTATTCCGCCCGCAACCCGGAGACCGGCGAGCTGATGAACCAGCTCCGCTGGCGCCCCTGGGTCTCCCCGGCGGCCTGGCAGCCGTACCCCACCGTCTTCCGGCTCGCCGACGCCGCGGGCGTGCGTACCGCCCAGGTCTCCGCCCCCGACTTCGAGCGGACCCCGCTCACCGAGGTCGCGCTCAGCGGCGGCTCGTTCCTGGGGCGGCTCTCCGGCGAGGAGCGCATGGACACCGCCGCCGCACAGCTCGCCGCCGCCGACCGGACGCTCGTCTACACGTACTACAGCGAGGTCGACGGCAAGGGTCACCGCTTCGGCGTCGACTCCGACGCCTGGCGCGGCCAGCTGATGTACGTGGACGGGCTGGCCCGCCGCCTGGCCGAGCAGCTCCCGCCCCGCTCCGCGCTGTACGTCACCGCGGACCACGGCATGGTCGACATCCCGTTCGACGAGCAGTCCCGGATCGATTTCGACGAGGACTGGGAGCTGCGCGCGGGCGTCGCCCTCCTCGCGGGGGAGGGCCGGGCCCGCCATGTGTACGCGGTCCCGGGGGCCGAGAGCGATGTGCTCGCCGTCTGGCGGGACGTGCTCGGCGAGCAGTTCTGGGTGGCGAGCCGCGAGGAGGCGATCGCGGCCGGCTGGTTCGGCCCGAGGATCGACGAGCGGGTCCACGGCCGGATCGGCGACGTCGTCGCGGCGGCCCACGACGACGTGATCATCACCGCCTCCGTCAATGAGCCGAACGAGTCCGCGATGGTCGGGGTGCACGGCTCGATGACCCCCGTCGAGCAGCTCGTCCCGCTCCTCGAAGTACGCTCGTAGCCTCCTTTTCCCACCTGTCCCCTCCCTGCCCGAAAGGTGCTGGACCTCTCATGTCCGAGCTTGTGTTCTTCTCCGGAACGATGGACTGCGGAAAGAGCACGCTGGCCCTTCAGATCGGTCACAACCGCTCGGCACGCGGCCTGCAAGGCGTGATCTTCACCCGTGACGACCGGGCGGGGGAGGGCAAGCTCTCCTCGCGGCTGGGACTGGTCACCGAGGCCGTCGAGGCCGACGAGGGCATGGACCTGTTCGCCCATCTCGTCGACCGGATAAGCCGGGGCGGCCGGGCGGACTACGTGATCGCGGACGAGGCGCAGTTCCTGGCCCCCGTCCAGATCGACCAGCTCGCGCGCATCGTCGACGATCTCGGCATGGACGTCTTCGCGTTCGGTATCACCACCGACTTCCGGACCAAGCTCTTCCCCGGCTCGCAGCGGCTGATCGAGCTTGCCGACCGGGTCGAGACGCTCCAGGTCGAGGCGCTCTGCTGGTGCGGCGCCAGGGCCACGCACAACGCCCGGACGGTCGGTGGCGAGATGGTCGTCGAAGGAGCCCAGGTGGTCGTGGGAGACGTCAATCAGCAGGCCGGTGAGGTCGGTTACGAGGTGCTGTGCCGACGCCACCACCAGCGCCGGACCACGAGCGCGACCGCCCGCGCCGCCGCACTCTCACCGGACGTCCTGCCGATCGGCTCCGTCTGACCCGCAGCCCGCTCGCCCTCCCCGAGCCGCCCCCGCACGGCCTCGCGGGGCTGCTTAGGATGGCGGCGTGAACATGGCGAGCGGAGAAGCAGCCGGGTCCGGACCGGGCCCGCTGGCCAAGGTGCAGCCCAGACAGCTGATCGTGACCGTCTACGGGCTGTACGCGCGCGACACCGACGGCTGGCTGTCGGTGGCCTCGCTGATCCAGCTGCTCGCCGACCTCGACGTCGAGGCACCGACCGTACGCTCCAGCGTCTCCCGGCTGAAGCGGGCCGGACTGCTCGAGGCCCAGACGGTCTCCGGGGCGGCCGGATACCGGATCTCGCCGGAGACCGAACGCATCCTGAGCGACGGCGACCCGCGCATCTTCACCGCCCGCCGGGCCACCGTCGAGGAGGGCTGGGTGCTGGTCGTCTTCTCGGTGCCCGAATCCGAGCGGGCCAGGCGGCACACCCTGCGCACCCAGCTCACCCGGCTCGGCTTCGGCTCCGTTTCCGCCGGGGTGTGGATCGCCCCCGGCCATGTGCACGACGAGGCGGAATCCATGCTGGCCAGGCACGGACTGCGTGCCTACGCCGATCTCTTCCGGGCCGACTACCTGTCGGCCGCCGGGGGCGACGCCAAAGAGCTCGCCACGAAGGTCCGCTCCTGGTGGGACACCGCCCGCCTGCAACGGTTGTACGTGGCGTTCCTGGCCGCGCACCGTCCGGTGGCCGAACGGATCGCGGACGGCACCGCGGTGACGGACCGCCAGGCCTTCACGGCGTACATCGGACTGCTCACCGACTGGCGCAGGCTCGTCTACCTCGACCCCGGCGTCGCCCGGGAGCTGCTGCCCGAGGAGTGGAGCGGCACGCAGGCCGCCGAGCTCTTCGACGAGCTGCACGCCCGGCTGGCCGGCCCCGCCCGCCGCCATGTCGAACGGGCCCGCGCCCGCTGAACGGCCCCGCCGCACAGCACACCCGGGCCGTGCACGGCAGGTCATGACCGGGGCCACGGCGTCCGGCGCGGCATCTCGCGGCGTCGCCGAAACGTCCCCACGGCTCCGCCACGACGACGCTCCGGCGCTTTGCGAAGCACCGCACCGGCCGCCGCTCCGGGGCCGTCACCGACCCGCCCGGCAGGGCCTAGCCGGCCGCCGAGCGCACGATCGTGAAGGCCGCCCCCTCCGGGTCCGTCACCGTCGCCACCCGGCCTCCCGCACCCTCCCGGGGCGGGTGCAGCACATGGCCGCCCAGCTCCACCACGCGCCGGGCGGCCTCGTCGGTGTCGGCGACCTCGAAGTAGGTCATCCAGTGCGGGCCCCGGTCACGCGGCAGGGCATGGCCCACCCCGTGCAGCGAGGCCACCGGGCGGCCGTCCAGGTACAGCGTCTGGTAGTCGAAGTCGGCGGAGACCTCCGCCTCCGCCTCGTAGCCGAAGACCGTCTGGTAGAACTTGCAGACCGTCGAGGTCTCCCGGGTCACCAGCTCGTTCCAGACCGGCGTGCCGGGGGTTCCGGCGAGCGCCGTGCCGAGGTGGGCCGCGGCCTGCCAGATCCCGAAGACCGCGCCGCCCGGGTCGGCGGCGATGGCCATCCGGCCCGCCTCGCCCGACTCACCGGCGTCGAGCGGCCCCACGGCGACCGTGCCCCCGCAGGAGCGGACGGCCTCCGCGGTGAGATCCACGTCGTCGCTGGCCAGATACGTCGTCCAGGCGACCGGAAGATGCCGGTCGGGCGGCAGCTGACCGATCCCGGCCACCACCTTCCCGCCGATCAGCGCCCGGACGTACGGGCCCAGTTGGTCCGGACCCGGCACGAACTCCCAGCCGAACAAGTCGGCGTAGAAGTCCCGGGTGGTGCCCATGCCGTGCACGAGCAGGCTCACCCAGCACGGGCTTCCGGGCGTACGCGGAGCGGCAGCCTCGGTCATCGTCACTCTTTCCTCGGACCATCGGGGTGGCCGTACGGGGCAACGGGGCCGGTGCGCCGTCATGCGGCACGGGATGTGTGCGCCCCGTGCAGATGTTGGCACCACCCGGCGCACGAAGCGTTCTGGCCGCGCCGCGTTGTTCCGGAACTCGACACGGAGAGACCGGATTGCCGCGGTGCGACCGTTTCGAAGGTGCTACGGGCGGGGCGGCTCCTGCGCGAGGATGGCACCCATGAAGCCCATCATCACCGCATCCGAATACGTGAGCGAGTCGGCGGGGCCACGTCCGCCGGTGCTCCTGGACGTACGTTGGCAGCTGGGCGGCCCGCACGGCCGGCCCGACTACGAGGCCGGGCACATCCCCGGCGCGGTCTTCGTCGACCTGGACACGGAACTCGCCGGTCCGCCCGGGCGCGGCGGCCGCCACCCGTTGCCCGACACGGAGGAGTTCGGGGCGGTCATGCGCCGGGCAGGCGTCTCCCGGGACACCCCGGTGGTGGTGTACGACGGCGGTCAGGGCTGGGCGGCGGCGCGCGCCTGGTGGCTGCTGCGCTGGACGGGGCACGGGAACGTCCGGGTCCTGGACGGCGGCCTCGCCGCCTGGCCGGGCGAGCTGCAGAAGGAGACCCCCGCTCCGGCCGAGGGCGACTTCCGCCCCGCCCCCGGGGCGCTGTCGCTGCTCGACGCGGACGGGGCCGCCGCGCTCGCCCGTTCCGGCCTGCTGCTCGACGCGCGGGCCGCCGAGCGCTACCGGGGCGACGTGGAGCCGATCGACCGTGTGGGCGGCCACATCCCCGGCGCCGTATCCGCGCCGACCTCCGAGAACACCGGGGCCGACGGCCGCTTCCTGCCCCCCGAGGAGCTGGCGGCGCGCTTCCGGGCGCTCGGCGCCGACCGGGCGCAGGAGATCGGCGTCTACTGCGGGTCCGGGGTCTCCGGCGCCCATGAGGTGCTGGCTCTGGCCGTCGCGGGGCTGCCCGCCGCGCTGTACGCGGGCTCCTGGTCCGAGTGGTCCGGTGACGAGTCCCGCCCGGTCGCCACGGGTCCCGAGCCCCAGTAACGGCGCATCGGCAGGAAGGCCCGCACGCGATGGCGTACGGGCCCTCCTCATGCCGTGGTGAATCCTGCTCAGTCCTGCTTCTTGCGGCGCGTACCGAAGACGATCTCGTCCCAGGTCGGGACGGCGGCCCGGCGGCCGGGCCGGACGCCGTCCGCCTCGGCCTGACGGTCCGTCGTCCCGGTCAGCCGGTCGCGGTGACCGGCCACCGCCCTCGGCATCAGCACGTCGGCGTAGGCGGAACCGGCACCGGCGGAGGCCGCCGCGGGCGGTTCGTCCGCCCCGGGTTCCTGCACGGCGGGCTCGATGGCGGGCGGCTCGGGCGGGGAGGGGCGTTCCGGTACCACCATGTCGCCGCGGAAGCTCGGCACCGCCTCCAGCAGGCTGGTCAGCGAATCGCGTTCACCGGCCGAGACCGACGCGATGTGCTCCTCCGGCTCCGGCGGGGGCGGCGGAGCCGTGGGGCGTTCGATCTGGCGGTCCAGGGCACGGTCCAGCGGCCGGTCGCGCGGCAGCCGGGCGATCCGGGGCACGAACGGGAAGCTGGGCTCCGGGGCGGCCACGTCGTCGGTCTCGCCGATCAGCGATCGCGCCTCGTCGTCCACGGCCTGCACCAGGCGGCGCGGCGCGTCGTACGTCCAGCTGGCCGAGTGCGGCTCGCCCGCGACCCGGTAGACCAGGAGGACCTCCCAGGTGCCGTCGTCCCGGCGCCAGGAGTCCCACTGCACGGACTCCTTGTCGGCGCCCCGCAGCAGCAGCCGTTCCTGCACGGCCTCGCCGAGCTGGGGGCCGGTGTTCTCGCCGGGGCGGCGTACGGGGGTCTTGCGGGCCCGCTCGGCCATGAAGGCGCGCTCCGCGAGCACGGGGCCCTCGAAGCGGCGGACACGGTCGACCGGAATCCCGGCGAACTGGGCGACCTCCTCGGCGGAGGCGCCGGCTCGTATCCGGGCCTGGATGTCGCGGGGACGGAGGTGGCTCTCCACCTCGATCTCGATCTGGCCGAGGCGCGCGCGGTCGTTGCGCACGGCGGCCCGCAGCCGCTCGTCGATCGGGAGTGTGTACTCCGTGCTGTCAGCAGCCTTGAGCACCAGTCGTGTGCCGTCGTTGGAGACGGCCACGACACGCAGTTCGGGCATGGGGACCTCCCGGGTGGTGCCTGCCGACGTCACGTGCGTCGCTGCTTCCGCTAGTCGAGTGTGGCCTGCCCGGGTGCAGCCTGCCACAACATTGCCGTGTTGCCCGGTGTGCCGGGCGCGAGCCCTTGACCGCCGGTATGACACGGTGACCCATTCTGCAACAGAAAGTGACCAATGGTCACCTCATGTAGCCAGTCCCCGTGCGATGCCGCGGCGCCGCCGGATCGAGTGCCTCCTTCGGCTCCCTTTTTGAAGATCCGGAACGCCCGCACGGACGTCCGGCCCCAGGGCTCGACACAGTACTCCATTCGGGCCATCAGGGTGGAGCGCCGCGCCGTCGAAGTTCTCCCGAGGTCCGGCAGTTGGAGGGGTGCGGTGGCCCGGCGGATCGCCGAGGGGTGTCCTGCTTCACAGAATCCCCGGAAGCGGAACTAATCACTTCGCTCAAATGTCCCTTCCTGTTGCATGGTGGGAGAGATGTCAACAGAGGGCTGGAAATGGTGCAGAAGCCGGAAAGTGACATAGAACCCAAGGAAAGGCGCATTGATCTGAGCCTGCCGCAAGTCGCGGGCAGCGCCGTGGCGGCGGTCGCGGCCGCGGTGGCGGCCTCCCAGCTGGGTGTGTACGGAACGATTCTCGGCGCCGGGGTCATGAGCATCGTCGCCACCTGCGGCGGCTCGGTCTTCCAGCACTTCTTCCGGCGTACCGGGGAGCAGATCCGCGACGTGACCGTGCAGGCGCGCGGGACGGGTGCGACGAGGACGCGAGGGCGCGGGGCACCGGCCCGGGGCCCTGCCGGGGCCGCGGACGCCACCGCGGTGCTGCCCGTGGCCGACGGGGAGTTCTCGGAGGCCACCACGCACGGCACCCGGCTGCGCGGCTGGAAGCGCTCGGCGCTCGGCGCGGCGATGGTTTTCGTCCTCACCATGGCCGGGATCACCACGTACGAGCTGCTCTCCGGCGGCGATCTGAGCGGTGGCCACGGGACGACCGTCGGCTCCGTCGTGCGCGGCGGCGGCGATCGGGGCGCCGGTACGGACACCCCGGCACCGTCCACGAGCCCCGGCCGGGAAGGGACACCGCACCGGGAGAGCGGCACGGCGCCCGGCACGGACCCGCAGGGCGGCGCGAGCCGGACCCCGGACACCGGTGGGGGCGGCCTGCCCTCCACCGGCCCGACCCCCGACCCCGCGCCGTCCGGCGGCACCGGCGGCGGTACGGACCCGTCGTCCCCGGCGACGGCGCCCGCCCCGGAGCCCTCCGGCGACCCCACCACCGACCCGGCCCCCGCGGGCGGCCAGGCCCCGGCCCAGGGCGACGGCGCCGCGGCGGGCACCGGCACCGGACGGTGAACGGCGCTACTCGCCCAGGACCCGGCGCAGGTAGTCGTTGCCGAAGAGCCGGTCCGGATCCAGCCGGTCGCGTACCGCGGTGAACTCGCCGAAGCGCGGGTACACCCCGGCCAGGTACTCGGCGTCGCGGGTGTTCACCTTCCCCCAGTGCGGGCGCCCGGCGTGGGCGGTCATGATGCGCTCCACCGCGGTGAAGTACGCCTGGTACGGCGTGCCCCGGTAGAGGTGGACGGCGATGTACGCGCTCTCCCGGCCCGAGGCCGTGGAGAGCGCGATGTCGTCGGCGGGGGCGGTGCGGACCTCCACCGGGAAGCTGATCCGCAGCGGCGAGCGCTCCACCATCGCCTTCAGCTCGCGCAGCGCCTCCACGGCCGCCTCGCGCGGCACCGCGTACTCCATCTCCACGAAGCGGACCCGGCGCGGGCTGGTGAAGACCTTGTACGGGATGTCGGTGTAGGTCCGGGCCGACAGGGCGCGGCTGGAGAGCCTGGCGATCGACGGGACGGTGGCGGGCACCGCGTGGCCGAGCGAGCAGGCCACCTGGAAGAGCCCGTTGGAGAGGAGCTCGTCCTCGATCCAGCCGCTGACCTTTCCGGGCGGGGCGGCGGGGCCCGCGCTGCGGTTGTTGCGCTTGGTGTTGCAGTTCCCGGTGTGCGGGAACCAGTAGAACTCGAAGTGCTCGTTCTCGGCGACCAGCTCGTCGAAGTCGCTCATGATCCGGTCGAAGCCCATCGGCTCCTCGCGGGCCGTCAGCAGGAAGACCGGCTCGACGGCGAAGGTGATCGCCGTGACGACACCCAGCGCGCCGAGCCCGATCCGGGCCACGGCGAAGATGTCGGCGTTCTCCCGCTCCGAGCAGGTCAGCACCGTGCCGTCGGCGGTGACCAGCTCCAGGGCCCGGATCTGGGCGGATATGGACGCCGAGTCACGGCCGGTGCCGTGGGTGCCGGTCGAGGTGGCGCCCGCGACCGTCTGCTCCATGATGTCGCCCATGTTGGTGAGCGAGAGGCCCTCCCGGGCCAGGGCGGCGTTCAGCCGCTTCAGAGGGGTACCGGCCTCGACGGTCACCGTCATCGCCTCGCGGTCGATGCTCCGGATGCCGGTGAGCAGGTCCGGGCGGATCAGCACGCCGTCGGTGGCGGCCGCCGCGGTGAACGAGTGTCCGGTGCCGACCGGCTTCACCCGCAGGCCGTCCCGAGAGGCCCGGCGCAGGACCTCGGCCAGCTCCGGTACGGATGCGGGGGACACGGCCCGTACCGGACGGGCGGTGACATTCCCGGCCCAGTTACGCCACGCGTTCGCTTTCGTCCGTACGTCGGTCATCTTCCGCGTGCCCTTCCCTAGGAACCGGCCCGCTGAGCCGGCGATACCCCAGGAACGCCACCGCGGCCGCGAGCGCTCCCGCCACGAGGGACACCACGTACCCCGACTCGGCCCCCGAGGCGTCGACCACCCAGCCTGCGGCCGAGGAGCCGAGCGCCACGCCGACGGCCAGCCCGGTGCTCGTCCAGGTCATGCCCTCGGTCAGCTCGGAACGCGGTACGTGCTGCTCGACGAGAGCCATGGTGGTGACCATCGTGGGTGCGATGGCGAGGCCCGCGACGAAGAGCGCCACGGCCAGGAACGGCAGGCTCCCGGCCAGTTGGAGGGGGATCATACTCACGGCCATCGCGCACACGCCCACCAGCCACCGGATGTTCGCCCGCCCCTTGAGATGGAGCAGCCCGAAGACCGCTCCCGCCAGGCACGAACCCAGCGCGTACACGGCCAGCACCAGGCTCGCCGCGGCCTTGTGGCCCTGTTCCTCGGCGAACGCCACGGTGACCACGTCGACGGCCCCGAAGACCATCCCGGTGGCCACGAAGGTCACCACGAGCACCTGGAGCCCGGGGGAACGCAGCGCGGAGCCGCCGCCCTGCTGCCTGCGCGGGTGCGGGACCGGCTCGGTGGACCGCTGCGAGGTCAGCCACACGACGCCGACCAGCAGGAACACCGCAGCCAGGAGCGGCCCGGCCTCCGGGAACCAGATGGTGGACAGGCCGATCGAGATGATCGGCCCGACGATGAAGCACGCCTCGTCGACGATCGACTCCCAGGCGTACGCGGTGTGCAGATCCCGCGGCGAGCCCTGGTAGATGTCCGCCCAGCGGGCCCGGATCATCGAACCGACGCTGGGGATGGAGCCGACGCCCGTCGCGAAGACGAAGAGGGTCCAGTCGGCCAGCCGCTGCTGCGCGCAGACCAGCAGTCCGGCCGTCGCCGCCAGCGCGACGAGGCTGGCGGGGCGCAGCACGCGGCGCTGCCCGTGCCGGTCGACGAGCCGGGAGATCAGCGGGCCGAGCACCGCCGCCGACATCGCCATCGTCGCCGACAGCGCCCCGGCCAGTCCGTAGCGCCCGGTGAGCTGGGAAATCATCGTCACGACGCCGATGCCCATCATGGACAGCGGCATGCGGCCGAGGAATCCGGCCGCCGAGAACTCCTTGGTGCCGGGGACGGCGAATATCGCGCGGTAGGGACTGGGCAAGAGGTGCTCCGGGGCAGCGTGGTCATAGGCGTCGAAACAGCGTGCTTTCAGCCGATACAGCCTACGGTCGGGCGGATCGGCCAGGCGTCGGGGGCGGCCGGGAGGAGATGTCGGTGGAGGGGCGGCCCGGCGGGAGTGGCAGGATCGACGTCATGTCCGATCTGCGCGATCCCGCCCCCTACGACGCCCTGCTGCTGCTTTCCTTCGGTGGTCCCGAAGGCCCGGACGACGTGGTTCCGTTCCTCGCGAACGTGACCCGGGGCCGGGGTATTCCCGAGGAGCGGCTCAAGGAGGTCGGCAAGCACTACTTCCTGTTCGACGGGGTCAGTCCGATCAACGCCCAGAACCGGGCCCTGCTGGACGCCCTGCGCAAGGACTTCGCCGAGCACGGGCTGGATCTGCCGGTCCACTGGGGCAACCGCAACTGGGCGCCGTACCTGACCGACACCCTGCGCGAGATGACCAACGCCGGGCACCGCCGCATCGCGGTCCTCGCCACCAGCGCCTACGCCTCCTACTCCGGCTGCCGGCAGTACCGGGAGAACCTCGCCGACTCGCTGGCCGCGCTGGAGGCCGAGGGACTGCCCGTGCCGCGGGTCGACAAGCTCCGCCACTACTTCAACCACCCCGGGTTCGTGACCCCCATGGTGGAGGGCGTCCTCGCCTCGCTGGCCGACCTCCCCGAGGACGTACGGGCCGGGGCGCACCTCGCCTTCACCACGCACTCCATCCCCACCTCCGCCGCCGACACCTCCGGTCCGGTGGAGGCGCACGGCGACGGCGGCGCCTACGTCGCCGAGCACCTCGACGTCGCCCGGCTGATCGTCGACGCGGTGCGCGAGGAGACCGGCGTCGAGTACCCCTGGCGGCTCGTCTACCAGTCGCGCAGCGGCGCCCCGCACATCCCGTGGCTGGAGCCCGACATCTGCGACCACCTGGAGGCGCTGCACGCGGACGGGGTGCCCGCCGTGGTGATGGCCCCCATCGGCTTCGTCTCGGACCACATGGAAGTGCTGTACGACCTCGACACCGAGGCCACCGCGAAGGCCGCCGAGCTGGGCCTGCCGGTGCGCCGATCCGCGACCGTGGGCGCCGATCCGCGGTTCGCGGCCGCCGTGCGCGAGCTGGTGCTGGAGCGCGCCGCCACCGAGCGGGCGGAGCGCGTGGAGCGGTGTGCGCTGGGCGAGCTGGGGCCGTCCCACGACCTCTGCCCGGTCGGCTGCTGCCCGGCCCGTACCGCCAGGACGGCCGCCGCGGGCGCCGACAGCCCGTACGCGTAAGAGCCCGCCGTACACCCACCGACCTCTGGAGAGCCGTGATCGAACACGACCCGGACACCCTGCTCGGTCTCGCCCTGGACGCCGCCGCCCGGGCGGGCGCGCTGCTCCGTGACCGCCGCCCGGCCGATCTGGGCGTGGCCGCGACCAAGTCCAGCCCGATCGACGTCGTCACCGAGATGGACATCGCCGCCGAGAAGCTGATCACCGGCTTCCTGCGGGAGCGCCGCCCGCACGACGGCTTCGTCGGCGAGGAAGGCGGCGCCACCGAGGGGAGCAGTGGCGTCCGTTGGGTCATCGACCCGCTGGACGGCACGGTGAACTACCTCTACGGCCTCCCCACCTGGGCCGTCTCCATCGCCGTCGAGCGGGAGGGCGAACGGGTGGCGGGTGTCGTGGAGGCCCCCATGCGAGGTGAAACCTACTGGGCGGTGCTCGGCGGCGGCGCCCACGCCGCGGGCGGCACCTACGGCGAGGACACCGCGCTGCGCTGCCGCCCCGCGCCCCCGCTCGACCAGGCGCTCGTCTCGACCGGCTTCAACTACGTCACCGACGTCCGTACGCACCAGGCCGACGTGGCGCGGCGGCTCATCCCGCGGCTGCGCGACATCCGGCGCAGCGGTTCCGCCGCCGTGGACCTCTGCGACGTGGCCGCGGGGCGCCTCGACGGCTACTACGAGCGAGGGCTGCACCCCTGGGACCTGGCGGCGGGCGACCTCATCGCCCGCGAGGCGGGCGCGTACACCGGCGGACGCCCCGGCCTGCCTGCCGACGGAGACCTGACGGTCGCCGCCACCCCTGGCGTCTTCGAGCCGCTCCAGGCCCTCCTGGAGGAGTACGGCGCCTGGCACGACTAGCGCCTTCGTCCGGCGGAACACGGCCGGCGCGGACCGGGCGGTCCCGCACACGGGCAGGGCCCCCGACGCCGGTGAACGGCATCAGGGGCCCTGCCCACCGATGTGCTCAGACGCTGCCGGCGCCGATCTCGACACCGTGTTCGGCGGCGAGGCGGTGGAGGTCGTCCAGTTCGCTCTGCTCGACGTCCGCGAGGAAGTCGTCGCCCGTCTCGCGGGCCCGGGTGAGGTCGTGCTCGGTGGTCCTGATCCGCTGCAGCAGACCTGCGGTGAAAGCGTCCATAATGCGCCCCCTCATCGTGGGTCGGTGGCACGGGGGTGTGCCCGGGGTTTCCCTCCGCGCGGTGGCGGTAGGGCGGGTGATCACGCGCTCTCCGGGGACGGAGCGGCCTGTGGCACGGCCACATTCAAGGCGTGATCTCGGGTGTGCATTCGTCCTCCCCGGGCCTTGGGCCCGAGAAACCTCAACTGGGCGGAAAATCCGTTGAATTCCCTTGAGCCCCAGGTGGGGCAGCGTCGCCTTACCGCCGGTTTATGCGTGTTGCGGGCAGGATGGAGCCGCACAGACCCCGCCCGCGGGCGATCCGGACACGGACCGTGGGTTTTTCGTCACGTTCTGAAGTCACTAAGGAAGGACAGCGCCGTGCGCGTACTCGTCGTGGAGGACGAGCAGCTGCTCGCCGATGCGGTGGCCACCGGATTGCGCCGCGAGGCCATGGCCGTCGATGTCGTGTACGACGGCGCGGCGGCCGTGGAGCGCATCGAGGTCAACGACTACGACGTCGTGGTGCTGGACCGCGACCTCCCCCTGGTCCACGGCGACGACGTCTGCCGCCGGGTCGTCGAGCTGGGCATCCCCACCCGGGTGCTGATGCTCACCGCGTCCGGCGATGTCAGCGACCGGGTCGAGGGCCTGGAGCTGGGCGCCGACGACTACCTGCCCAAGCCGTTCGCCTTCAGCGAGCTCACGGCACGGGTGCGGGCGCTCGGCCGCCGTACGACGGTGGCGCTGCCGCCCGTCCTGGAGCGGGCCGGAATCCGCCTCGACCCGAACCGGCGCGAGGTCTTCCGGGGCGAGAGCGAGGTCCAGCTCGCGCCGAAGGAGTTCGCCGTGCTGGAGGTCCTGATGCGCAGCGAGGGCGCGGTCGTCTCGGCCGAGCAGCTGCTGGAGAAGGCCTGGGACGAGAACACCGACCCGTTCACCAATGTCGTCCGGGTGACGGTCATGACACTGCGCCGCAAACTCGGCGAGCCGCCGGTGATCGTCACCGTGCCCGGCTCCGGATACCGGATCTGACGGCCGGTGCCCGCCGTCCCCGCGCCGCCCGCGACGCCTCCGAAGCCCACCTGGGAACCCAAGCCGCAGGAGCCCCCCTACTGGCTGCGTCCGACCCTCCGGATACGGCTCACGCTGCTCTACGGCGGCATGTTCCTGATCGCGGGCATCCTGCTGCTGTCGATCATCTACATGCTGGCCGCCCAGGCCCTGCACGTGGGCAGTGAACTGCCGTTCACGATCGTCAACGGGCAGGTCACCAGCAAGATCTGCAACCTGCCGGAGAAGGCGTCGCCGGACGCCTTCAACGCGGCGATGAACTCCTGCGTCAACCACCAGCGCCAGCAGGCGCTCGACACGCTCCTGAACCGCTCGCTGCTGGCCCTGGTGGGGCTGAGCGTCATCGCCTTCGCCTTCGGCTACGCGATGGCCGGGCGGGTGCTCTCGCCGCTGGGCCGGATCACCCGCACCGCCCGCCGGGTGGCCGGGACGGATCTCTCCCGCCGGATCGAGCTGGACGGCCCGGACGACGAGCTGAAGGAGCTGGCCGACACCTTCGACGAGATGCTGGACCGGCTGGAGCGGGCCTTCACCGCCCAGCAGCGGTTCGTCGGCAATGCCTCGCACGAGCTGCGCACGCCGCTCGCGATCAACCGCACGCTGCTGGAGGTCCACCTCTCCGACCCCCAGGCCCCGCCGGAGCTCAAACAGCTGGGCAAGACGCTGCTCGCCACCAATGAGCGCAGCGAGCAGCTGGTGGAGGGTCTGCTGCTGCTGGCCCGCAGCGACAACCAGATCGTCGAGCGCAAACCGGTCGACCTCGCGGAGGTCGCCTCCCGGGCGATCGACCAGACGCGCGGCGAGGCGGAGGAGCGCGGGGTGGAGATCCGCGGCGAGCGGGCCCCCGCCGTCGTCCAGGGCAACGGCGTCCTGCTGGAGCGGATCGCGCTGAACCTGGTGCAGAACGCCGTGCGGTACAACGTCCCCGAGGACGGCTGGGTGGAGGTCACCACCGAGCTCGCGGGCGGCCAGGCGCTGCTGGTGGTCTCGAACACCGGCCCCGTGGTGCCGGCCTACGAGATCGACAACCTCTTCGAGCCCTTCAGGCGGCTGCGTACGGAGCGGACGGGCAGCGACAAGGGGGTCGGGCTCGGCCTGTCGATCGCGCGGTCCGTGGCGCGCGCCCACGGCGGCCGTATCATCGCGGAGCCCCGCGAGGGCGGTGGCCTTGTGATGCGTGTCTCACTCCCGGTGTGAGAGGTCGCGCGAAGCGATTCGAAGGCGGACGGGATTGTTCGCTTTGAGCGGAATTTTCGGGACCTGGGCCCGGGTGATCCGTGTGTGATCGATCACAAGAACGAATTTCTCGCCAGCAACGCTCCGTGATCGCCGACCCCAGGGGAAAGCCCGTAAAAGTCGGGGTTTTCGGGGCCGAGTATCACGGGAAGTACACGGGGTGGCGCCCGTGGAGCGTGACGCCGGGACCGTGTACGGTCCCCTTCGCCACCCAAGCCGGCCGCTCTCGAGCGGTCCTCTTGGGTGTCGATTGAGTAACAGACCTTGATGTGAGGCAAAATCTCCGCCTCAGGTCGGGCACAAAGTCCGACCTCTCACGCGTTACGTGCGCTGAGACACCCGCAGACACCCAGAGGGGGAGAGCGACATGGCAACGGATTACGACACCCCACGCAAGACCGACGACGACGTCGATCAGGACAGCCTGGAAGAACTCAAGGCTCGTCGGAGCGACAAGACGGCCTCCGCCGTCGACGTCGACGAATTCGACGCGGCCGAAGGACTGGAGCTGCCCGGCGCGGACCTGTCCAACGAGGAGCTGGCCGTACGGGTCCTGCCCAAGCAGGCCGATGAGTTCACGTGCATGAGCTGCTTCCTCGTGCACCACAGGAGCCAGCTGGCACGGGAGAAGAACGGCCAGCCGATCTGCCGCGACTGCGACTAGGTCCGGCAGACCGTGACAGGCGACACACCGTCCCGGAAGCGGCGCTTCCGGCGCAAGCGGTCGTCGGAGGCGTATCAGGGCGGCACAGGCTCGGCACAGGGCGCGGCAGCGTCCGTCGAGCGGTCCGCCCTGTCGCCCTCCCCGGGCGGGCGGGACGGCGAGCGGGGCCGGTCGGCCTCGCTCGAAGCGGTGGTCGCGGCAGCCGTCGAAGCGGCGGCAGCGGCCGAGCAGGAAGCGGCGACAGCCGCGGAGGTCGACACGGCCGACAGGGCCGGACAGGTCGACAGGACGGAGCCCGTGACCGGGGCAGGCCGTCTGAGTTCAGTGAAACGGGGCGTACGCAAGGGCGGGGAGAGTGCCAAGGCGGCGATAGGTCAGATCGCTGACCTGATCATCGACAACGCTCCCCGCATCCCTGTGCGTGATCTCGCCACCTTGCGCAGGCAGTTCCCCGGACTCGGTCCGGAGGAGCTCGCCGACCGGCTCGTCGCGGGGGCGAGCAGGGCCAGCGCCACCGTCGGCGCCGGAATCGGCGCGGCGGCCATGATGCCCGTACCGCCCGCCATGCTCGCCGAGCTGGCGGCGGAGGTCACCGGCGTCGCCGCGATCGAGATGAAGCTCGTCGCCGAGCTGCACGAGGTCTACGGGCTGCGCCCGCCGGGCGGCCTCGGCCGGCGCTCCACCGCCTACCTCACGTCCTGGACGGAGGAGCGCGGTATCGACGTCTCCCAGCCCACGACGGTCAACGCCGCGCTGGGCGGCCAGATGAAGCGCGAGCTGCGCCAGCAGATCATGAAGCGCATGGCGCGCGATCTGCCGAGCCTGGCCCCGTTCCTGGTCGGCGCCGCCGTCGGCGCGCTGATGAACCGGCGCGACACCAAGAAGCTCGCCGAGCGCATCAGGAAGGACCTGCGCGGGCGCCAGGTGCCCTGGGACCGGCTTCCCGAGCTGCCCCCGCTGGAGCGGCAGCCCGGCCTGCACAAGGGCCTGCTGCGCAGGCTGGAGAGCCCCCCGGGCGAACGGGAGGCATAGCGCCGCGCCCTGCGCGGTCCTACGGGCGGCCGGCCTCGAGGGCTGCCGCCAGGGCCCGCGGCTCGCGCGTCGACAGATAGACGTACGGCGTCGGGTCCTGCGGGTCGGTCACCGGCACCCGGACCGCCGTCGGGATGTAGCTCCGCAGCAGCATGAACGCGCGGGTGTCCGCCTTGTACGTACGCCAGGCGCGCGCCTCCTCGCCCTCCAGCACCTCGGCCTCGCCGAGCGCCGTCACCGGAATGCGGGCGTCCCCGGCCACCAGCGCGCCCGACACGACCCGGATCCTGGCGGAGCCGTAGGAGCTGACGGCGACCGCCGACAGGGCCGTACCGCCCACCAGACCGGCCAGCAGGGGCAGGCCGCCCAGCGGCAGCAGCATCAGCGCGCAGGCGATCCCGATCAGAAGGGCGATGAGCCACCAGGAACGCGGGGCGGTCAGTCGTTCGTCGAAAGGCGGGGTGGAAGGCTGCATGCCCCAAGCTTGGCACGGTGCGGCCCGCGGACGGCCGCGCGGGTAAGGTCTGCGCCTGTGAGTGGAACATCTGAGGCCCTGACGCCCCCGGCCGACGCGGTGAAACCGGTCCGGCACCCCGACGCCCCGGCCCCCGGGGAACTCCTCGGCGCGCATTACGAGCACTGCTTCGGCTGCGGCGACGGACAGCGGCACGGGCTGCACCTCCAGGCGCGGGCCGGCGAGGGCGTCGGTGTCACCGCCGAGTTCACCGTGCAGGCCGCCCACCAGGGTGCCCCGGGGCTGGCGCACGGCGGCATCCTGACCACCGCGCTGGACGAGACCCTCGGCTCGCTGAACTGGCTGCTGCGGGTGATCGCGGTGACCGGGCGGCTGGAGACCGACTTCGTCCGCCCGGTGCCGGTGGACACCGTGCTGCACCTGGACGCCGAGATCACCGCGGTGCACGGCCGGAAGATCTACTCCCGCGCCACCGGCCGGATCGGCGGCCCGGACGGGCCCGTGGCGGTCCGGGCCGAGGCGCTCTTCATCGAGGTCAAGGTCGACCACTTCATCGAGAACGGCCGCCCCGCCGAGATCCGGGCCGCGATGGCCGATCCGGACCAGGTCCGCCGGGCCCGCGCCTTCGAGGTGAACCCCTGATGCGCCGGCCCGTCGACGTACTGATCCGCCGGGTCGACCCGGACGTGCCGATCCCGGCCTACGGGCACCCGGGCGACGCCGGGGCCGACCTGGTCACCACCGAGGCCGTCGAGCTGGCCCCCGGCGAGCGGGCGGTGCTGCCCACCGGGGTGTCGATCGCGCTGCCCGACGGGTACGCCGCGTTCGTGCACCCGCGCTCCGGACTCGCCGCGCGGTGCGGAGTCGCCCTGGTGAATGCCCCCGGGACGGTCGATGCCGGGTACCGTGGAGAGATCAAGGTCATCGTCATCAACCTCGACCCGCGCGAGCCCGTGCGGTTCGACCGGTTCGACCGGATTGCCCAGCTGGTCGTCCAGCAGGTCGAGAAGGTGCGGTTCCACGAAGTGGCGGAGCTGCCCGGTTCGGCCCGTGGCGAGGGGGGCTTCGGATCCACCGGGGGACACGGATCCGTTGATGTCGATGGCGTCAGGGGCGGGATTACCCAGGGCGGGAACAGCTACGCTTCGGTCGTACCCGACCGGGAAGGACAGTGACGTGTTCGGACGTCGCAAGAAGAGTGGTTCCGCCGAGGACGTGGCGGACGAAGCGCGCGAGGCCGAGCAGGTCGTCGACGAGCTCGATGACGCCGACGGTGCCGGCGCACGCCGGGTGAATCTTCCGCCGGCGCCCAGGCCCGACGGACCGTGGGACATCTCCGAGGTCTCCCAGCCCGGCGAGGGCCGGGTCGACCTGGGCGGCGTCTTCGTGCCCGGTGTCGAGGGCATGGAACTGCGGGTCGAGGTGGCCGGTGACGCGATCGTCGCCGCCACGGTCGTGCTGCACGACAGCGCCATCCAGCTGCAGGCGTTCGCGGCGCCGAAGAAGGAAGGCATCTGGGGCGAGGTCCGTGAGGAGATCGCCACGGGCATCACCCAGCAGGGCGGGATCATCGACGAGGTCGAGGGCCCGCTGGGCTGGGAGCTGCGCGCCCAGGTCCCCGTACAGCTCCCGGACGGGACGAACGGCGTGCAGCTGGTGCGCTTCGTCGGGGTCGACGGGCCCCGCTGGTTCCTGCGCGGGGTGATCTCCGGCCAGGGCGCCGTGCAGCCGGAGGCCGCCGGGCTGCTGGAGACGATCTTCCGGGACACCGTGGTCGTGCGCGGCGAGGGCCCGATGGCTCCCCGCGACCCGATCGTCCTGAAGCTGCCCGACGACGCGCAGATGGTGCCCGAGGGCGTCCAGCAGGAGAGCCAGGAGAACTCGCGGTTCTCCGGCGGCATGGGCCAGCTCCAGCGCGGACCCGAGATCACCGAGGTGCGCTGAGCCGGTACGGGCGGGCGCCCGGCACGGGTTTCGAAGGCCGGTGGGCCGCACTCCTCTCCGAGGGGGGCGGCCCC